>CAZWUD010000238.1:0-2392 GCA_964637055.1 uncultured Candidatus Cloacimonadota bacterium | reverse complement strand
CCTCTCTCGCGTCGCCGATGCGGCCTTTCAACGCTTCCCACGCGCCGCCGACCGTCGCGAGTTTGGCGCGCTGCTGTTCGTAGCCAGCCGCAAGAACCTTGTTCACAGCCTCGACTTTTTCCGCCTCGGTTTTCGCGTTGCGCAATGCGGGGATCATGCGTTGAAAGCCAATCATGTTCCCTTCCATCGCAAGCGACACTGCTTTCGCGGCCATGCTCCCTTCGAAGTTCAACGACTTTAACGCCTCGACCGCGCGCGCCGCCTCTCCCATCCTATCCACGGCCACGCCCATCGTGGTCAGCATCGCAATGTTGGCTTTAACCGCCTCGTCACTTGCGCCGGTCTCGTCTTGAATCGCTCCGGCCAATTCCAGCATCTTGCGCGAAGTCTCTGCGGTGTATTGGCCGGTTCCGCGCAACGCCGCATCTAGCATCACGTTTGCGCGTTCGGCTTCCAGCGCCTCATCAATCCAACGACGGAGGCCGTTCATTGCAGCCGCCGCCATCTTGCTTGCGAGGTTGCCGACAGCGACACCAAGCGCGATTGTACGAGCGGAGACTTTGTTGATCACGCCGCTCGCAAGGTCTTTGGCCGAAACTTTGATGCCTACGTTATGTTTCGCCATCGCTCGCGGCCCCCTTCTCAAGTTCCGTCACATAGGCTTGGTAGGCTTCCAAATCTTTGTTGCGCCCGAGAATCGACAGGTTAGCTTTCGCACCGGACGCGGCCAGTTGGTTGCGCATCCATCGGCGCATGTATTCCTCGACTATGCGGACAGGCTTGGCTTCCCACTCGGCAATTGTCGCTCCTAAACCCGCCGCCACCGCGTCGGCTATGATGTCGGTAAATGGGCACCCTTCGGCCAACGCCGCGTCGACCGAAACGCCGTCATCCTTGCTCTCGTCCCCCTCGATAACGTAGAGCAACGCGCACAGCATTTGATCTGCCGTGCAGTGAAGCGACCGCCGCCATTTCGTAACCGCCTTCTCGACCGTACGCCTGTCCGTCTTGTCGTCGAAAAATCCAAGCGCGCGACAATGCGCGGACGCCCACGCTGTCGCGTTTAGTAACCGGTCTCCCTCCCACCATTGCGAAGCGTAGTCTCGCAACCATAAGCCCATTGCAATCGTCGGTTCGTGAAGAACAATCTCTGCACGAATCCACGCGACTCTCGGCGCGTGAATAAAATCAGCCGCGTTACGGCCTCGCACCACCTTTAGCGCGAGGTCGTTCAATTTGACAATCTGATACGGTGTTAGCCTGACGCCGACACCTTCCAGATACTCAATGTCTCTTGCGGCCATTTCGCAGAGCATGGGTTATTCTCCGAGGTTAATGGGATCGATGCCGGGCACGGCCTTCGAACACTCGAACGTCCATTCGATGTAACCCTCGTCGGGATTGTCCTTGGATTTCGGCGTGGTCAGCGTCCAGCCATCGCCGGGCGTAATTGTCGGCTCGGTCGATCCCGTTTGAATGACCGTGCCGCTCACAACCATTTCGCAACCGCTTACGTCGTGCGACACGGTTTCGCCATCGACTGTCGCGCGTGTCAGGTTCGCGTTCGCCGACAAGTTACATGCTGTAAGGTTACACCCGACACCGTCCAGAGTAAACGCGCCAGCGAGAATCTGCGCCTTGTGGCGCGGCGACAGCGTGACCATCGGAAGCGGGATCGTGCTCGATGCCGTCCCGCCGCTCTGGATCGACTCGCCGGACAGTGTGACCTCTGGCGGTGTCGCCGCGCCGGTACTGATCTCGCAGCCGAGCAGAACAACCGCCATCGTTTCGACCGTGTTGACGGTTCCGAGAACAAACGCAAGGTCGCCGGGCGCTTCCACCGTGTAGACGCCGCTTGGACTGATACGCTCGCCGCACTCGTCACGAGCAATGATGTCGCCACGGGCGTCGACCGCCGTCGCCTTAACCGCAAAATCGCGCCCCTCGGTCGAGCTTTTCAGCCTGAGAACTAAACTTCCGCTTTGCCCGAAGTACTCAACGGGCACACTGAAACCTGCATTCTTAGCCATAGATTTCCTCCTTTGTTAATCGATCAAACAACCAACGATTTCAACCGCCATCATTGCATACCACGACGCGCGCTGCTCGTCATAGCCGCAATCGCCGCCGGTCGCAAACTTTACGCCGTCGCAACGGAACACGCCGTCAATGTCGAGCGCCGCCGCCGCCGCGTCATCATCCATACACCATGTTCCGACAACACCCATTAACGTCTCGACCATTGACGTCAAATGGTGGCCGGTCGCGTCGTCCTCGGTCGATGCAACCACGGACACGGCGCATGTCAGTGTAATCTGCCGAGACGAATAACCTTCTGACTCGCGCGGCAACACGCGCACCTCGAAACACGTCCGCGCGGTTTCCTTGGTCA
>CAZWUD010000237.1:0-2400 GCA_964637055.1 uncultured Candidatus Cloacimonadota bacterium | reverse complement strand
AAAGATGAATTTGGCGTTGCAGGGTCTGTTTGATATCTGATTTTATGCCCATAAAGCCCAGTCAAAATCATCCAGGGCAAGGCTTTAATTTTTCCCTCAATAATCTCAATCTGTAAGCATAAGAGATGCAACCACTTGCAAGCCCATATTATTTTTAGAAAGTTCTTGACAGATTCAGCATATCATTTTATCTGGCAACAAGATAAGGATGTTTGCTCCTGGTAGCTTTTACCGGAGCTTTGAAGACTCACTTTTCACATGTCTAAACATATAGGAGACAATAGATTATGTCAAAAAACAATTATACTGCGAGTAACATCAAGGTGCTCAAGGGGCTGGAAGCGGTTCGCAAACGCCCGGCCATGTATATCGGCGGGACCAGTGAACGCGGCCTGCATCACCTTGTGTATGAGGTAGTTGACAACTCAATCGACGAGGCCCTTGCCGGTTTTTGTGACCAGATAAAGGTCACCATCACCGCTGAAGGCAATATCGAGGTTGACGACAATGGACGTGGTATCCCTGTGGATATCCAAAAGGATATGGGAGTGCCCGCTGTGCAGGTGGTGCTCACCGTCTTGCATGCCGGCGGTAAGTTTGACCAGAATTCCTACAAAGTATCAGGTGGTCTGCATGGTGTGGGCGTATCTGTAGTGAATGCTTTGGCGGAGTGGCTGGAAGTCCGGGTGCACACCGAAGGCAAAGAACACTTTATGCGTATGGAGCGTGGCATACCGGTCACCGAGCTCAAAGTATTGGGCGAAACCAAACGCACCGGCACAGTGATTACTTTCCGTCCGGATCCGGTGATCTTTGAGACTGTGGATTTCAGCTTTGATTACCTCACCACTCGTTTCAGAGAATTGGCTTTTCTGAATCGGGGCGTCCGTATCATCCTCAAAGACGAAAGATCAGGCCGAGTGCATGACTTTAAGTACGAAGGCGGTATCGTCAGTTTTGTGGAATACCTGAATCAAAACAAAAAGCCACTTTTCCCAAAGCCGATCCTCATCGAGTCCAAGAAGGACAGTATGGAGTTTGAGATGGCGTTGCAATACAATGACGGCTATCAGGAGAACATTTTCAGCTTTGCAAACAATATCAACACCATCGAAGGCGGTAGCCACCTTTCCGGCTTCAAACGCGGATTGACCTCGGCGGTGAATGCATATATCAAAAATGGCGACTTGCTCAAAAACGAAAAGGCAAACCCCACAGGTGATGACATTCGTGAAGGATTGGTCGCCGTGATTTCTGTGAAGCTGGCCAATCCCCAATTTGAGGGACAGACCAAGACCAAGCTGCAAAATTCCGATGTAGAAGGCATTGTGGGCTCGGCCATCTATGAAAAGCTGATGATCTACTTTGAAGAACATCCCACCGAAGCCAGAAACATCGCCATGAAGAGCGTGATGGCTGCCCGCAGCCGCGAAGCCGCCCGCAAGGCGCGTGAGCTCACCCGGCGCAAATCTGTGCTGGAAAGCGGCTCTTTGCCCGGTAAGCTGGCGGATTGCTCCATAAATGATCCGGCGCAGACCGAGATCTTCCTGGTGGAGGGAGATTCCGCAGGCGGCTCTGCCAAGCAAGGCAGAGATCGCAGCTTCCAGGCCATCTTGCCGCTTTGGGGTAAGATGCTGAATACAGAGAAAGCCCGCGTGGACAAGGTGCTCAATAACGACAAGATCCAGCCCATCATCCTGGCGCTTGGTGCCGGAATCGGGCAGGAATTTGACGTATCCAAATTGCGCTATCACAAGGTCATCATCATGGCTGATGCTGACGTGGACGGAGCGCATATCAGCACGCTGCTCATGACCTTCTTTTACCGTTACATGCGCCCTGTGATCGAAAATGGATATCTATATATCGCCATGCCACCGCTTTTCCTTCTCCGCAAAGGCAAGCAAAAGGTCTATGTTTACACCGAAGAAGATCGGGACCGGGTCTGGAAAGAGATGGGCGAAAAGGGCGTAATCATCCAGCGTTACAAAGGTCTGGGTGAGATGAATGCCGATCAACTCTGGGAGACCACCATGGACCCGGATTACCGTAAGATGATATCAGTGAGAATGGACGACGCCATCGAAGCAGACCGGATGTTTACCATCCTGATGGGCGATGAGGTCGAGCCAAGACGTGAATTTATTCAAGCCAATGCCCGTTACGTAAAACACCTTGATGTATAATGGAGTTATAAATGTCTGATAACGAAAGAATTATACCCACTCAGATCGAAGAACATCTGAAACAGGCCTATCTCGACTATTCGATGAGCGTGATCGTATCCCGTGCGCTTCCGGATATCCGCGACGGCCTCAAACCTTCACAAAGAAGGATCATTTACGCCATGCATGAGCTCAATCTCACGCCGGGCGGACACTTTAGAAAATGCGCCAAGAT
>CAZWUD010000236.1:0-2408 GCA_964637055.1 uncultured Candidatus Cloacimonadota bacterium | reverse complement strand
AGCACAAAGCACAGCCATGGCGGGCGGAAATCTGGCATTTTTCCTAGCCTGGATCGGAATCTTTCTGATGGTTGCTCTGGCCGGAATCGGCAGCGCAATCGGAACGGTTATCGGTGGCAGCGCTTCTGTGGGAGCCATGAAAAAAAGGGATGATATCTTCCCGAATTGTATGATCCTGTCCGCATTGCCTGGCACACAGGGTCTTTACGGATTTGCGGCTTTCTTTATTCTGAAAGACCACATTGTACCAGAGATCAACATGTTACAGGCATCCGCTATCCTTGGAGCAGGCCTGATCATGGGAATCGTGGGGCTTTTCTCTGCATATCATCAATCCCGCGTGGTTGCCAATGGCATCGAAAGCATTGGTGCCGGTAATGATGTATTTGTAAACACCCTGGTCTT
Source organism: uncultured Candidatus Cloacimonadota bacterium (assembly GCA_964637055.1). GTDB lineage: Bacteria > Cloacimonadota > Cloacimonadia > Cloacimonadales > Cloacimonadaceae > UBA5456. The sequence continues at coordinate 2,003 of CAZWUD010000236.1, read as the reverse complement.
GGGTGTGTTCCCGGAGCTCTATGCTATCGTGGCTTTTGCCGCCAGTTTCCTGATCGGTGGCATGATCCCCGGTCTGGGTTAATACAACAGATAGAAATGAACTAAAAGCGTGTCCTTAGACACGCTTTTTTTTGCTAGTTAGTTTTGATTTCCTGTCCTGCTCCTCCGGCTGGCTGCTTGATAGGGATACTGATAAATACTGTGGTTCCTTCATTTTCCTTGCTAACGATCCAAATGTCTCCGTGATGCAATTGGGCAATCCTCTTTGAGGTGGCCAGTCCTAGCCCCAATCCGCTGGAACGGTATTCGATAGTGCCGGATTTGTGAGCGTAGATCTCGTTGAGTTCATAGAATTTACGGAACACGTTTTTGATCTGATATTCCGGAATGCCAATTCCATTGTCCTGCACATAGATCACGATACAGTCCTTGCCATCAATTTTCTCCTGTTGGAAGGCCGCTTTTCTGGCTCCGATGATGATAGTGCCAAAGTCGTTTGTAAAGCGGATAGCATTTAACAACAGGTTATAGATCATCAGGTGCAGAGCTTCCCAGTTAGCATCTATCTGAGGTAGGTCCTTTTCTATATCCGTGCGAATAAACATCTTGCGCTTGCTGGAGAGGATATCCACTTCCTGCTGCGTCAATTCCAGAATCTCCTCGATATCCACCGGGGACATACTGAGGCTTTTCTTCAGATTATAGCTATTCATCGTGGTGATGTCACTGGCAGTGATGATCAGCTTCTTGACCGAATTCTCGATCTTAGCAACGATTTCATTTCGCTCATCTTCATCAGCATAGAGCTTTCTTCTCAGACGCGAGACATAGCTCTGCAGTGTAGTCAAGGGTGTATTAAGCTCGTGAGATACGATTGCCATAAACTCATCTTTGAGCATCTCAAATGCGTTAAGCTCACTGCTCTTTTTCAAAAGTTTATCATAAAGCATTGCATTTTTGAGTGCGATGGTGATCTGTTCGATAAAGAGTGCAATGATCTCTTCTTTCAGATACATTGCCCGGTTACCTTCATCCATATTATCCAGATACAGAAATCCGAAGATGCTGCCATCCACGGTAATCGGCGCACAAAAGATGGTATGCAATTGGTAATCCTGAACGCTAATGGCACTCTTAAAACGATTGTCTTCCATAGCGTTAAACGTGCTTACCATCTCCATACTGGTTTGCGAATGCGAAAGAGCCGTCTTGCTCACCCCTCCCACATTGGTCAAAATCTGCTTCTCTTTATCTATCTGCACACGATAGATGTTGTTGCCGTCGCTATCCCGCTTGATCAGAAAGCCGCGACTGCTATTTGTAAAATCTATCGCACTGGAGACGATCTCATGCTCCAGATCAGCAATATCTACGATACGCATCAATTCATGCGATACCTGCATCAATTGGTTCATCTTCTGGATGCGCATAGTGATTTCCGAATAGTCCTGTATGCGCACTATCAAGGCCGAAAGATGCTGTTTGACACTGCGCATAATGGAAAGTTCCTGCTTGGTAAAAGGAAGCTCTCCATTGTCTGAAACGACCAGATAACCGATTCTCTGGGAACCGGTAGTCAGAGGGATGATGGCAATATGCCGGCCGTTACTGACCTGCTGCAGAAGATTGTCACTTTTTAAAGCCTTGCTTACTGCCTGGTTCAACTTGGGATCCATGAGTCTGTCATGGGCACAATTGTAGCAGATAAAGGGCGTATAGTTCTGAATCCTGTCCGAATACTCCATCAGCCTGAAACGCCAGGGAGAGAGCACTTCGTTGATTCCTTTGGTAATGAGAAATTTTATCCTTTCGGCGTTATATACATTGGCGATGTTAAAGAGCAGTTCATTCCACTTTCGTCTCAGATCACGTGCCCGGGAGCGGATCGGAATCATCTCAAATTTGCGCATTTGCTTGATATTATACTGATTCACATTGAGGTAGTTTGTGCGATCATCCTTGGGAGTGTTTTCAGTGATCTGCTTCAGATAATTCTGGTATTC
>CAZWUD010000235.1:0-2413 GCA_964637055.1 uncultured Candidatus Cloacimonadota bacterium | reverse complement strand
CATCGCTTTTGTGATTGGTTCTAAAGCCGTCAGCGAGACGGGATTTCAGATGGCCTCCAGCCACATTGACAGTCCCGCATTGAAGCTGAAGCCCGAAAGCCTGCAGATCACAAGAGGCGTCTGCCGCGTGGGCGTGGAGGTCTATGGCGGACCCATCATCCACACCTGGCTGGATCGCGAGCTCAGCATCAGCGGCCGCGTCACCGTCAAAAGCGGCAAAGGCTATGAAAGCCGGCTCGTCGATCTCAAAAAGCCGGTGGCTATCATCCCCAATGCCGCCATCCACATGAATCGTGAGATCAATAAAGGCTTTCAATACAATGCTCAAAACCACCTGCAAGCCGTGCTCAGCGTGAGCCGCAGCGAGGGCAATCCCCTCAAAGAGATGATTGCCAGGTCTATGAAGGTCAAAGAGGATGCCATCATCGAGATGGATCTTTATCTCTATGACCCCGTCCCGGCCTCAATCGCCGGTGTGGATGAGGATATGATAGTCAGCGGCAGGCTGGACAATCTGGCCATGACCCACGCCATCCTGATGGGACTACTTTTGGCAAAGGTTTCCCGGCATACTTCGGTGGCGGTATTTTATGACCACGAAGAGGTGGGCAGTCAGAGCCCGCAAGGCGCTGCATCATCCCTTTTGGAAGAGATCCTGGAGCGCATCTGCCTGGCGCAGGACTATAGTCGCGTGGACTACTTGCGCGCACTCAGAAATTCCTTTATGATCTCAGCCGATATGGCTCATGCCTATCACCCCTCCTATCCCGAGAAATACGATCCGGATTACAGTCCTTTGATGAACAAGGGTCCCGTGATCAAGCGCAATGCAAATCTCCGATACGCTTCCACATCCGAGAGCAGCCTCCGCTTCATTCAAGCTTGCGAGGCCGCCAAAGTGAAACATCAGGAATTTTTGGTGCGCAGCGATATGCCCTGCGGAAGCACCGTCGGCCCGGTGGTGGCAGCCAGGCTCGGCATCCACACCGTGGATATTGGCAATCCGATTTGGGCCATGCACTCAATCCGCGAAAGCGGCGGAGTGGCTGACCATCTGGACCTGATCAAGGTACTGAAGACTTTTTTCTCCTAAACAAATAATCAATAGATCAAAATAAAAAGAATATAGAGGTAAAGAAATGTCAACCTTCAAACCCTTCAAAGCTGTGCGCCCTGTTCCGGAAAAAGCCCGGGATATCGCCTCCATGCCTTACGATGTGATGGATTCAGACGAAGCGCGTCTGGAAGTGAAGAAAAATCCCCTGAGCTATCTCCATGTGGAAAAGCCGGAAGTGGATCTCCCTCTGGGAACAGATCTTTACGATCCCGCAGTCTATGCCAAAGCCAAAGAAAACCTATATAAATATATCTCCGATGGACACATGATCCAGGATGACAAGCCCATGTTCTATATCTACCGTCAGATTATGGACGGCCGTGGGCAATACGGCCTGGTGGGACTGGCCTCTGTGGATGAATACATGGATGGAAGCATCAAAAAGCATGAGCTCACCCGCGCTGCTAAAGAAGCTGACCGCATCAAGCATGTGGATACCTGCGATGCGCATCCTTCCCCTGTTTTCTTCACCTATCGCCATCAGGAAAGCATCGACAGCGTGGTGGCAAAAGTGGCCGAAAACACCAAGCCTGTGTATGACTTTGTCTCTGATGACGGCATCGGCCACACCCTCTGGCTGATGGATGATCCGGCGGACATCCAGGCCATTCAGAAGGCCTTTGAAAAGCTTCCTTATCTCTATGTGGCTGATGGACATCACCGTACTGCCAGTGCCGCCAAGGTGGGGCTCATTCGTCGCGAGCAGTATCCGGATTATACCGGCGAAGAGGAATTTAACTACTTCATGACGGTGATCTTTCCGGATAATCAGCTCAAGATCTTTGATTACAACCGCGTGGTCAAGGATCTCAATGGGCACAGCACGGATGAGTTTTTCCAGAAAGTGAAAGAGAAATGGGAAGTACAGGAAATCCCCGCCGGGGAGAATTTTGCACCCACCCGCCTTCATCAGATCAGCATGTATATAGATGGCAAATGGTACTATATCAGCCCCAAAGCCGGGACCTGGGATAAAACCGATGTGGTGGCAAACCTCGACGTGGATATCCTGCAAAATAACCTCCTGCACCCGATCCTGAATATCCAGGATCCCCGCACCGATGAGCGCATCGACTTTGTGGGCGGCATCCGCGGATTGGGAGAACTGATCAACCGCGTGGACAGCGGCAGAGAAAAGGTGGCTTTTGCCCTTCATCCCACCTCCATGGACGAGCTGATCGCAATCGCCGATGCCGGTCAAATCATGCCCCCAAAATCCACCTGGTTTGAGCCCAAGCTGCGCAGCGGACTCTTTATCCACCTTTTGAAGTAATGAAATATTATATCGAAAGCGTG
>CAZWUD010000234.1:0-2436 GCA_964637055.1 uncultured Candidatus Cloacimonadota bacterium | reverse complement strand
TACAGGAAGGAGAATATACACAGCGTGAAAAAGGCTCCAACCAGATTACTAAATAATTCAAAACTCATTTCATCCTCCTCTTAGTTCTTTGCCGCACGGGCTTTTTGGATGAAGTAACCGACGTTACCCAAGACGATGAACAAGATGATCATGATGTGGGCAACACTTTGGGCATTCATGCCGATGCGAGCTACTTTGAATTTGTAGAGAGTGTCTCTGGTCAGGCGCTTGATCTCACGATACAAGATCTCTCCCATCTGCTCGCGCTGCTCGGGAGTGATCTTGGTGACATCAATGATCGTCATACCGTTTTGGACCTCACTCAGGCTGTTGAGGAGGGGTATATGCTCGGGATACTTAGCCGAGAACGCCGCAAACTGCTCCGGGGTAAATTCCGCTTTGGTCTGGGTAGTGATCCGGATGAGTTTCTGAGTGGATTCATCTTCCAGGATCTCTCTGCCAAAGGAGCGTCCGGGCAGGACCTTATTGCCATCCTCATCCTCGGTGATGCTGTAATCCCTGCCGGGATCGCGATAAGCGGCGAATACATCCACCAGCTTCTCATATTCAGCAGCACCCTTGAGACCGGAGAGCAGACCTATCAGCTGACCGGATTGCAGATAAGGGTAGAGGTCGGCAGCCATCACAGCGGTCACACCCACAGCCACGTTGAGTCCATATTTGGGACGGGCATAGGTGATCCACATACCGCCAGCCGATGATCCGGAGAATTCCACCACGAGATTCATCTCGCTATAGTTATGGATGCCTCTCATGATCTCCAGATTTTCCAGTTTGCGTCCTTCAGCATCGGTATTCATGGTGTTGGCGATATTGTCCCCCATGCCCAAGATCATGGCAAATGCTTGCGGTTTATAGCCAAAGTTACAGTAATCCACACCGCTCTTGATATCCGGATATTCCTCTTTCACCGTGTTTATAGCATATTCGATGATGGGAGCGCCGGCTGGGAACCAGGTGAGGGTAAAGACTTTGACGTTACGTTCAAAACAGTGTCTGAGAATCGCCACTTCCATAGGAAAAAGCTCCGGCATGGTTGCCGCATCATGATAAAAGCTCAAAAGGATGGCGCGGTCTTCGCGTCCGCCAAAGCTATCTATCATCTGATACAGGTTTTCCACAGGTGGAGTGGTTACGTTATCTGAATTATAGGGTATCATCAGCGGAATAATAATCGCCAATGCCACCACGATATAGATCCAGCGGCGGTCGAGTTTTTGCATTCTTTCAAATATTTTCATTCTAAACTCTCCTTCTTTAATCACCGCCGCCCAGATACGAGCGCTCGATTCCGAGTAAGATCTTAAGTGATGTGGCCACAGAGCCAAGGCCTACACCCAGCATAATTCCGCGTTTGGAAGCCAGGTTTGGCACGTCCAGAATCCATTGTGAGATGGTGGGCAGATGCTTGGATAATTTCACACCCAGCGGCACTTGCGCCAGCATCACGACGATGGCTGCCACGAGCAGCACCGTGGCTTCCGGGCTGCGGGCACGGAAGGCTTTGTAAGCCGCAGAAGCCATATAAAATGCCAGGAGTGAAAACATCGTGGCACTCATGGGCATCTGCATATTTTCAAACATCCACATAAAGACTCCGCCCTTTTGAGTTCCACCGATGAAACCTGCCAGGCAGGTAACGACGAAACTGGCAAAGAAGAAATAGCTGTATTGCCATTTAGGAGCTTTTCTCCTGATCTTGGCAGAGTGCATCATGGTAAGGGATAAGACACCCAAAAGCATTGCGAAGGGTGACATCGCATAGGCCCAGGGCAGATAGAACTGATTATAGAATACTTCCTGGAGGAGATAGTGCGGACTGAAAGCAAAAGCAACCCATACCAGGCCTCCAAGAATCACGATTAATAGTGGTATTGTCTTCTTCATAGATAACCTCGTTTATTTCGACGGCAACAGAAGGGTTAATCCAGTAATCTCAAAGCTGGAGAGGACGGCGCCCACGATCACTAAGGTGAGAATCAGAAACTTGAAGTAATCCTGAGCTTTGAGCGTGCCCAGAAGCATTGGCTCACGATTCAAATAAGCGCTGGCGGCATACAATTCTTCCCCGATCAGGGTGTAGTCGCAGGTGGTGATAAAGAACGGGATCTGGGTGACGGCGTCGGTTCCGGCGATCTGCACGGCTCCGACAGAGTTACCCGTCTCTGTCATCAACAAGGCTTCTGCTGAGAAGTACCCCAGGAAGAAGTTTGTAGCCATGCGCTCACGCACCATAATTCCATTAACACCTGCTACGTAGGCAAATTGCACGTTGGTAAGATAAAATACATTGTTGCGATCGTAGGTATCCGGGCGGCCAACCGCATAGTGGGCTTCCCGCACGATTTCCTGAGCAATGGGCATGATGATGTAGTCATAACACGGCACGATGAGTTTGGTATCATACTCAGCGGC
>CAZWUD010000233.1:0-2452 GCA_964637055.1 uncultured Candidatus Cloacimonadota bacterium | reverse complement strand
TAAAAACCGCTTTCATCGGCTGTCAGATATTTTGTAAAGCCATGCACGTGCCCGCCTGCACCCCAATGCATCATCCCCGCATCATCGATCAATTGAACCTTATATTGGTCCACATAATAGTAGTACATCATTTCATGGGGATCGTAGGATCGATCATAATAACCGACTTTGACGATGAGGCCTGCCGGAGAATCCAGTAGCTCCTGAACTCCCACCGCATAAAAGGAACTGCCAACCAGATCAAACAGCGTGCTGCCGATTGACGACAGGACGCCCTGGTCGTTGAAACTGTCACTCCCTATCCAGATGGGATAGTGCCCGTACCAGTCTCCAAAAAACTCCCTAACAGAATATATGATGCGATTGCCTTGAATGCCATCAACCTGGATTCTGGAAACATTTTGCGCAGGTAGATCGGCTGCACTCAGCAGCACGTTGCCATTCATGGGATACATGGCAGTGCCGCCACTATAGACTTGCATGCGAAGATTCAGATTCCCATCTCCCCAGGCAAAGAAAAGCTTGTTTTCATATTCTGAGAGTGCAAAATGCAGACCGTCTTCGATCAGACTCTCACCCTCAGCAATTATTTTCCCATCCGCTTCCCACTGGGGATTGCCCGCGGGATCAAAGACTTGAGCGCGAATTCTGCGCAGGGGATAAGCTTCCACCCAAGCCAGGCAGGCCGAGCCGTCTGCCAGACTGATACCCTTCATATTCCTAAAGTTACCTTCAATGCCACCGGCAGGTATCTGTCCCGCCTCCGGCAATATAATCTGACCCGAACGACTGACAATCTGATATTTGATAGAAGTGCTGCCCAAAGAATAACAGTGGTTAATCCAGGCGCTGATCACGTTTGGCCCGCAGGGCAAAATCAAGGGATATTGAATCTGGCCCACCCGGGACGATTTGAGGGCAAGTTCCGCGCCGAGATTGCCATCGGGCTGCAAGCGGCGCTTACAGATTGAGGACCTGTCTGATTCCCGCTTTATGTACAAGAAGTTTACGGCTCCACTTTCAGGGCTTGCAAAATATTTCTCCGGATGCACAATCGGCAGACCTTGTGCAATGACAAGCGGCTGTCCCTGAAAGCCATTTGCTCCGATGATCTGGGCTGTGATATCACTCGTTCCCCAGCCCGAGGCCCAGCTTTGATAGGAAAGACAGTATTGATCCGGCGAGATCATGCTGAGTTTGATCGAATCATCCTGCAGTTGCCCTTGAAATTCAGTGGTGGTATTGGTGAAATAGCAAGTTCCGGTACTGTCAAACTTTTGCACCTGCATATCATCACCACCCGATGCCGCTGCCACCAAGAAGCTGCCATCCCCCAGTTCCACCGCTTGCAGGCTACGGCTACCGTTTCCATCTGTATCGATCAAGTCCAGCGGCTGAGCCCAGACAGCTGCAAAATTCTGATTCAGGCGCTGAACTTTGATAGCTGCGGAATCACCAAGCAACTCCCAGTAAACCACATAGTGATCCCCGCCATGCTCCAGCAATTTCACATGCCCGAGATAATGATTGGGCAAATCAGCCTGCACAAGAACCTGTTGCCAGAGGATACCATCTTCACTGTCCACTCTGACCAACTTCAATTCCCCTCCCGCACGGATGAGGCAGAGAGCGTCGCCACCTGCAAGCACCCTGACATCATAATCAATCCCTGCATTATTTGAAGGGCTCAGCTGAAGCCAGCTCTGAGCATGCGTAGAGCCCACTCGATAGGATATATATGCAGCAGAGTATTTATCATGCTGAGATGTGAGCCAAAAACCACTATCATTATCGGGAAAAACTCTGTAGCCGTAATGATCCGTCATCGGCGGAAGAGTGCTACTCTGGATATCTCCCACAGCGTTTAACCGGTATATGTATGCGCTGTTATCTGCCAAAATCACAGCATAATAGCCACCCCCCGGGGCTGGCACCATGTTGTAAACCTTGTAAGAATCCCGCGGGGAGCTAACGGCCTTAGGAGGGATGATGGGTTGGTCTTGGGCGTCAAAGCTTTGAAAATAAAGATTCTGGGCTCCGTCAAGATCGGGCTGAACGTAAAGCAGATCATAACCACCCTCGGGCCTGGGCTGAGCGGTGCCGCCAAAGAATATCTCCCGGCTTTGATAAATCAGCTTTGCTTCGTCAAACACCTGTGCTGCCGGCAACAAAGCAGATATTGCCAATAGGGTTAGAACTACTATCCAGATCTTTCTCATGACTCCTCCTTGAAGTGGATCAATCTCGCAGGATCGGACAAAACTGCCTGCTATCCCCGGAGCATTTCAAAAAGCTCTGGCAGGCAGTCTCCCCTTAATACAAAGCAATTTTTATTCCCTATCTGCCTATATTTCAGATCATCAGCAGTTGAGTCTCAAAGGTTGGTGTAAATTCCAACTCATTGCTTCTCAGGTTGTTTGAGGGCATCTTACAACCCTCGTTACTCACAATC
>CAZWUD010000232.1:0-2462 GCA_964637055.1 uncultured Candidatus Cloacimonadota bacterium | reverse complement strand
CAAAGTTTGGGAACGACCCAGATTATTACCCCGCAGGTCTTTAAGCCGTGTGCTCAGGGTCACGTAGTAATAGCTGTCCGGCTCCAGTTCATCCTGGATCTGGATTCTGAGCGTGGATCTGGAGAGGGATATCTGGCGTTTGGCGACCGGTGGGTAGATGTAGACAGAATTTGTGATGGATGCTTTGTCCATCGGTTTTGAAAAGTCGATCTCGATCAATCTACCGGAGATGTCGCCCATCTCTGCCGGGGCAGAGGAGAGCACGGTGGGCAGCTCTGTATCAGCCTCTCCGCCGGTGGGTCCGCGTTTGCTGCCGCAAGCCATCACCGTGGTGAAGACGATCAACAATGTCAAAGCTTTTAGATATCTCATAAATCTTTTCTCAAGATGTATTTACCTAATGCATCATATTCCAGATTCACATAAGAACCCGGCTTGAGCTGGGGGATATTGCTATTCATGCTGGTGTGCTCGATCAAGGCCACAGAAAATTCTCGGGTAGTAAGCCCGGCGACAGTCAAACTGACTCCATCGATGGCAATCGAGCCTTGCGGGATCATCAGGGGTCGGTCTGCAGCCGACAGTTCAAAGTGATAGTATCCGGTCCCGGAGCGGCTTTCTTTGCGCAAAAATTTCACAGCTCTATCCACGTGCCCCATCACCCAATGTCCGTCCAGCCGATCCCCGATTTTCAGGGCTTGTTCCAGATTCAGCTCATCCCCGTTTTTCCAGGCTCCGGCGCTGGTCTTCGTCAGGGTTTCATTCATGATCTGCACTGTAAAAGACTTCCGGTCACATTCCAGCACCGTCAAGCAAATGCCGTTACAGGCAATGCTGGAGCCGATTTTGATGTCTTCATAATCCGCAGGGCGTTTGATAGTGAGATATTTCCCACCTGCCATAGTCCTGAGATTGATGATGGGGGAGACTGCGGTGATGATGCCGGTGAACAATTGTCAGACCTTAAATCGCCTTTCCCAGGCGCTCTTCAGTGTGTTAGAGCTGCTGTATTCCAGATCACCGCCAAAGGGCAGCCCTGTGGAAAGCCGGGTGATCTGGATCTCTGAATCCTTGAAGATCTCCCAAATATAGTGCATCGTGGCTTCGCCTTCGGCCGAGGGTTTGATCGCCAAAATCAGCTCTTTGGGTTCCAGCTCGGCCACCCGCTTTTGCAGTGACTGGGTATTGATCTGGGCGGGGCCGTAACCGTCAATGGGCGAAAGCAGATGTCCCAGCACAAAGTAGAGCCCCTTAAATTCGTTCATATTTTCAATGATCTGAATGTCCGCACTGGCTTCCACGATGCAGAGCGTGTCCCCAGAGCGCTGGCTCGAAGAGCAGATGGGGCAGGGGTCACTCTCAGAGAGCATCAGGCACAGTGAACAGGGCTGAAAGGACTCAACGGTGGTCTTTATGCTTTCTGACAGATTCAAAGCAAAGCTTTTTTCCTGCGAAAGCATGTGCCAGGCCATGCGCTGAGCGGTTTTCTTGCCAATTCCGGGAAAACAGGAGAGATTTTCAACCAGTTTTTCCAGATTTGCCGATATATACATCTCTTAAAAAAGGCCGGGGATCTTCATCCCGCCGGTGAGCTTGCCCATGATCTCGCCGCTGGCTTCTGAGACCTGCTTGTGAGCTTCCTGCAATGCTGCCAGGATCAGATCTTCCAGCATTTCCACATCGTCAGGGTCCACCGCTTCGGGATCAATCTTGATGCTTTTGATTTCATAAGAACCGGTCATACCGATCTTTACCATACCACCGCCGGACGAGGCCTCAAAGACCTTGTTTTCTAATTCCTGCTGAGATTTCTGCATCTCGGCTTGCATTTTCTGGGCTTGCTTCATCAGCTGATTCATATTTTTTCCACCTGGTAACATGGGAACTCCTTATAGTTTTTATTGTCTGATTTTAAAGTGAATTACCATGATCAAAACAGACCAAGATTTCGTCAAGATAAAATAGCTTAGCATGCCGGGTAGAGCAGCACGCCGATGCGGCTGGCCTCGGTTTCGCACAGATTGCCAGGGCTTTTCGGCCTCAGCTTCTCTGCCCGCGAGCTATGGCACCCAGCAATCTTAAAATTCCTCTCGGAATCTGAGCTGAGCGCCATTGCAACCTGATGCGTTAGCATAGCATTATCGATAGATCATCGCATGATCATCGCCTACCCAGGGGGGCATCGTGCCTTGATCTCCAGAGTAAGCCGAGATAATTCAACAGGCATGATAGAGCAGTATGCCGATGCTGCTAGCTTCGGTTTCACGCAGATTTTGTAAGTTATGGGTTATGAGAGCAGCCAGCCTCTCAACCTTTTGAACCTTATTGATCTTAAAAAATCCATTTGATCTGTCAGATCTGCATTCTATTCCTTGATAGTGTAGAGATCAAAGCCCGCGCAAAATTCGGAGAATACTCAGAATTAATCAATCGAGCTATAATCCCAACAATTACGCAGTCCC
>CAZWUD010000231.1:0-2469 GCA_964637055.1 uncultured Candidatus Cloacimonadota bacterium | reverse complement strand
AGAGAGCAAAGGGCAGCCCGAATGCCGGGAACTTTGTTTGCGGTGATGCTCATCCCAATGCCGCTACCGCAGATCAGGATTCCCATCTCACAGCGTCCATCTGCCACCGCCCTTGCAGCGGGGAAGCCGGTATCCGGATAGTCCATGCTGGCCTCACTATCCGTGCCAAAATCACTAAAGTCGTGTTCACCAAAAGCTTTCTTGATTTCCTCTTTGAGTGCGTATCCCGCATGATCGGACGCAATTGCAAGCTTCATCTTTCCTCCTTCATCAGGCAACTGAGGGCGATGCAATAGTATTTGGAGAGCTCACTCTCGCTGCGGCTCATCACGATCACCGGCTTGCTGGTTCCCTGAATCAGTCCGGCCAATTCACCCCCCGCAAAGAGCATCAAGCCTTTGTAAAAGGCATTGGCTGTCTCCAGATTAGGAAAGATCAGGATGTCCGCATCTCCTGCAATCGGGGTGTCAACCCCCTTGATCTTTACGCTGGGCGGGTCACAGGCCAGGAAGATATCCAGAGGCCCATCGACTATGCAACCTTTGATCTGCCCGCGCTCTGCCATTTTGCTGATCATGGCATAGTCAAGGGTATTGGGCATTCCCTCCGAGACCTTCTCCGTGGCGGAGATCAAGGCCACCTTGGGCTTTTTGATACCGAGCTTGTGCGCCATTTTGACGCTGTAGTTCAGCATGGCGATCTTTTGCCCCAGATCGGGATTGGGCAGCACTGCGGTATCCGAGATCAAAAGCAGTTTGTGATATCCGGGCAATTCCAGCGCACAGGTATAGCTCATCACCGCTTTGGGCGGGAGCAAGCCGCGCTCTTTATTGAGGACTTCCCTGAGGAAGAGATCCGTGCCCACCAGGCCTTTCATCAGCACGTCAGCCTCGCCGCTTTTGACCATGCGGACGGCTTCTCTGGTGGCCGCCGATTGATCAGGGATATCCACGATCTTGTATCCATCCGCTGGCAAATCTGATGCTTCCGGCAGGTTCAGGATTCGCTCTCGGGAACCTATCAGGATGGCATATACAAAGCCTTCCCGCGCAGCCCTGCAGAGCGCACCCATGGTGTTTGAATCCTCCGCCACCGCCACGGCAATCCTGGTCTTTTCTCCCAGAGCCTGTGCTTGTTCAACGATTTGGTGAAGCTTCTTCATGATTATGCCAACATCGCAGCCAGAGCGATTGAATAAAGCTTGGATTGTTCAGTATCTCCGCGGGACGTGAGCACACAGGGCACCCGGGCGCCCATCACGATCGCACAGAGATCGGATTTGAGCAGCTTCACAAGGGTCTTGTAAAATGCGTTGCCCGCCTCGATATTAGGAAAGAGTATGCAATCCGCATCTCCGCAGACCGTGCTCTTCATGCCTTTGATCTGAGCGCTTTCTTTGTCGATGATCAAGTCCATGCCCAGAGGGCCTTCGACGGTGGCTCCTTTGATCTGTCCGCGATCCGCCATCTTGGCAATGATCGCCGCATCTGCACAGGAGGGAATCTTGGGCAGGGTCTGTTCGCTGGCCGCTTGCAGACCCACTTTAGGCGTTTTGATACCCAGGAATTGGGCCACCCTGATCAGATAGTTTGTGATGGCGACTTTTTGCTTGAGATCCGGCAGAGGGATGATCGCAACATCCCCAAATACCAGGAGCTTGTGATAGTTTTTGGGTTCGGCAACCGTCACATGAGAGAGGATCGCGCCCGGATTCATCAGACCGGTCTCCTTATTCAAAATAGCCCGCATATAGCGATCTGTGGAAAGTAGTCCCTTCATCAGGAAGTCACCCTCTTTGGCATTGATCAAAGCCACCGCTTTGGATGCAGCAGCCAGGTCGCTGTCCGAATGCACGATCCGGAACAATCCGGGATCAAGGCCCTGCTCTTTGCAGACGGATCTGATCTGGGCCTCGTCACCCACCAGGATCCCTTCGATGATGCCTTTTTTCACAGCTTCAGACACTGCCATAATCGTATGCGCGTCGATTGCCCACGCTGCCACAAGACGTTTCTTTTCACGTTTACTCAAAACTTCAAACATCTGGTCTAGTTTTCGAATTTCCATCATTTCTCCAATTTATATTCTATTTCTTGTCATTTATCTGGTTCAAAAGCACCAAGTGCTGATCAGGTTTGGCCGCGCTGTATCTCTATCATACTGAAAGCTCTCGGAATACAGGAAGCTGCCATGGGTGGAATAGTATTCAATGCTGATCTCAGACTCATCATTGGGAAGGGGAATCTCGGCCACATAGGCCTCCCTGGGAAAGAACTGAGACAATCTGAGATCGGCATTTTCAGAAAAAAAGATCGCCGCATCGACAGCCAGACTGAGCAGAGAAGCCACCGTGCCTGAATTTTCCCGACTGGCCTCTTCCTTGGCCCTTTCCGCCGCCAAACCCTTGAGCACACTGCGACTGACGCTTTTCAGCAGGATCATCGGCTCTTTGGCCTCAAATGTCCGCTG
>CAZWUD010000230.1:0-2470 GCA_964637055.1 uncultured Candidatus Cloacimonadota bacterium | reverse complement strand
CGGCCTGGCCACACCCCGGCTGATGATCGCCATCCTGGAGACCTATCAAGAGGCTGATGGCAACTTCAGGATTCCGGGTCTGCTACAGCCCTGGCTGAATCTGAGGTTATAGATGTATTGTTATGTAAATTCTTCTGCTGCGCTTGAACTGAAGAGCCTTAAAGGCGTTCCCGAAGAGCTGGAAGGCAGGATATATTACCAGTTGCCTCGAAAGAAGATACAGGATTCATTTGTGCAGAGACAGGATGAATCCATCCTGATCTTTGAGGGCATCGTGGCCAATGGACAGGAGATCATCAATCGCTATGCAGCCCGGGATCTGCCTGATCTGATCTGGCAGGTAAAAACGAGGCCGGAGATCCTGGCGCAATTGCACGGGCAATTCTGGCTGGCGTTTCATGATGCAGAAAGTGGTGACTTTCAAGCTTTTACAAATACCACAAATAACTGCCGTCTATACTATTACCATGTGGGTGAAATCCTGATCGTGGCAGATCGGATGCGCACGATCACGAGGATTTTGCAGGATAATAATATCGCGACTTCTGTGGATCCCAAGGGAGCGCGGATGATCCTGAGCTATGGCTATATGCTGGAAGGATATAGCACTATATCCCAGATCCGCAATCTGCCGTCCGGCAGCTGCCTGAGTTGTGAATCCGGACAGGTGAGAGCCGAGCCTTATCACGAGTGGGACTGTGAATCCCGGCACAAGGATCCCGCCAAATGCATCACCGAGCTGAGCTGGCTCTTTGAAAAGGCGGTGGAACAGGCCTTTGCACGTGATGATGAGGGAGAGCATCTGGCCTTTTTGAGCGGGGGTCTTGACTCTCGCGCGGTGGTCTATGCTGCGCACAATCTGGGCTATCGCGGATTTAATGTCCTAAACTTTTCCGAGCCCGGCTATCTGGAAGCCAGGGTGGCAAGAGGCATCGCGCAGGAACTGGGGCTGGGCTTTAGCTTCTTTTCCCTGAAGGATGGCAGCTACCTGAAAGACATCGCCCAAAATCTGGTCTATAATGATGGACAGATCGTGCTGCACGGAGCGGCTCATCTTTTTGAAGCTATCAAGGGGCTGGAGCCCGCGCGCTATGGCATCATCCATTCCGGGCAGATGGGCGCCATCTTGAAAGGCGGCTATCTGAGAGCTCCGCATCATAGCAAGGCCGATATGAATGATGGAGCATACTCCACCAGGGTACTTCAGGCTTTGTTGGTTGAAAACACAGATATGGGGGACAGCTATCCGAATCATGAGCTGTTTACGCTGAAGAACCGGGGATTTAACGCTATTCCCAATGGAGATCTGGCTGCTTATGAATATTCTCACAGTCTCTCCCCTATGCTGTCACCGGATTTTCTGCAATACTGCCTGAATATCGAGCCTTCTCTGCGTTATGGCGGGAAGCTCTATTTTGATTGGCTGAAGCAGAGCTATCCGGCGGCGGCGAAACATAAATGGGAAAGAACCGGCGCACCGGTCTCGGATCCCTATCTGCTGTCCAAGCTCAAATATAACGTCTGGCGCGGATCAAATAAGATCATGCGCAAAATCACCGGCAAGCCGGATCGGCTGAGCATGAATCCCTTTGACTATTGGTGGCAGACAAATCCTCAGTTGCAGGCCACCATGAAGCGGGAATTTAAATGTATAGACGAAATCTTGCCCCGGCTGGATGATGAGCTGGCCCGGGACCTGAAGATCATGAAAAACAGCTCTATATTCAGTGAAAGGCTGCAAGCCTATACCCTGGCAAAAGGCTTACAATATCTCTCGGGCAAGCCCGATACCGCGGTGGATTAACGGGGGTTGAGAGCTTGGCACGGACGCAAGAACACGGACAAAACCTAATTGGGGGACAAATGAAACGCTTTTTGAAGATCACGCTTTTGATGGTGATGCTGAGTGGGCAAGTCTTTGCCAAACATTCAGATGAATTTCTCTTGGGGACCTATTCCTATATGAGCAATAGCTTTCCATACTTCTTTGAAAATAGAGAGCTTTTTAGCCGCTATATGCAAGAGATGGGCTACAATAGCAATATCATGGAGACCGACATCGACGATCCTGATTTGCCGGGAATGCTACAGATCCTGGATCGATACGGCATTGATGCCTGGATCACAGACCGAGGTTACAGCCCTGATCCATCCTCTGCAGCTCACTATGCCGTCAACCCACTGGCCACATCCAGCCACCAGAGATTTGAGGCCGAATATCTGGACGAGACTGAGCTAAATCCCGGTGATGGCCAGGACAGCAGGTTTTGGTATGCTTCCCGTAATGATAAATATATCACGCGGGTGGGGCGTCCCAAAAAAGACAGCGATGCCTCAAACGGTTATCTGTGGAAGGCCGAGCGTAGAAAGGACTCTCCGGGTTATGCCATGGGGGATCTGCGCTATCGTTGGCCCAATGTCAATGGAGCTTATGTACGCATCGGCTACGAATTTAATCACTATCAGATGA
>CAZWUD010000229.1:0-2481 GCA_964637055.1 uncultured Candidatus Cloacimonadota bacterium | reverse complement strand
CCACGTTTTTGCGGGCGTAATAGCTGATGTGAAAGGCGGTGAGGGGATGCCTGCTAAAGGACTGTGCTTTATTGATATAGAGCGGATGATAGATCTTGATAAACTGTTCCCGATAGTCCGGGTGCTCAGGGGTATTGACCTCGATCTTGGGATAGCGGAAGGTCACGATGTCTTCACGCTGAGGATCGGTAAAATAGTATTTGAGCTTGTTGGCCACCAAAAAGTCGCCGGTGAGCAGTGTCTTCTCCATTGAAGAAGAGGGGATCATAAAGTTTTGGAAGGTATAATTGCGGATCACCATCGCCACCACAAAGGCAAAGAGGATGGCTTCCGCCCAATCCTGGACTGGGGGTTTGTGTTTGTGGAACTTCTTGCCCTTAGGGAGAGGGGTGAGGCTTCTTTGTTTGTCTGGTTTATCGACTATCTTCATACGCTTTTTCATCTATTTTGGATTTCCTTTCAGGCTTTGATTTTCGGCTCAGTTCCCGGCTTGGGGAGCATCGGCCGCTGCTTTCTTATTCTTCTTTAAAATATAGGTCACGAGAGCTCCCGCCAAAAGCAGGAGGGTGATGAGGATGCCGGCCAGGCTCAGGCGCGTGCTGAGCTTATATGAATCCGGAGCAAAGACCAGCTCCAGCGTGTGGCTACCGGCGGGCACTTTCACGCCGCGGAGGATGTAATTCACAGGATGGATGGGCAGTTCCTCACCATCCACATAGGCCTTCCATCCGGCAGGGTAATAGACTTCACTGAGCACCAGCAGGGCATTGGCATCACTCTGGTAATCATAGGCCAGCTCATGCATCCCGGCTTTAGTCTGCTTCACGCGGGCATTGGCGGGGATCTGGACACCCTCAATGGGCGCTTCCAGGATGGCGGTTTGGGCAGGGTCAAAAGCTGGATTCCACAAAGCGTCAAGCGTCGCCTCAGCACCCTCTGTCACCTGGATATCTCGGACAAACCAGGCTCTGGGCAGGCGCATCACGTTTTCATAGATGGAGACCCGTCCGTTGTAAAAGACCGGGCGCAGGTTTTGCAGCATGGATCCATAGGGCAAAGAGTCCGGCACCACTATGTATTTGGTAGAGAGCATGTTCATCACGGGCATGGGGGTCTCGATGCCTTCATCCTGATAGACGCCTCTGAGATAGCGGATAAACTCTCCATCGCGATGGCCATCGCCGTTGATCACTTTCAGCACGTCGTCATAGCGCTGGAGCTTGGCGGCGGAGTAGCCATCTACACTCTGATGATAATAGGGCCACTCTCCGGCGGGGCGGAAGCTTCCCGTATTAAAGGGATAGATGCGGAAATTGTCCTCATCTGCCAGGAGGAATTGGTCATAATCCTTCATCTCGAAGGTGGTCTGCCTTTTGTCGATATGATGCAGGTTTTCCTCTTTCAGATGCTGACCGGTATATGGCCAAAGGTCGATGAAGCAGATCAGCGTGATCAAAAAAACAAAGGCGGAGGCTTTCAGCTTTTTGATGCTGGCCAGATAGGCCAGACCCATACTGACGGCCAGAAGCATCCTGGCCAGTAATCCGCTTTTATACAGAGCCCCCAGGCGCAGAGCCTTGAGTCCTTCCAATTGATGCAACGCTCCGGCCTGCTGATAGCGCAGGATCTCGGCATCTGTGGTGAAGGGTAATCCTGCAAAGATGGACTTGGCAAAGATCATCCATAGGATAAAGACCGCGCCGCAGATCCAGAAGATCCACAGATAACGCTTTTGCCAGACGGCGTTCTCCCGGTTTTGCAAGACCATTTTGAGCCCGATTGCCGCCAGGATCACGGCATTGAACTGCACGATGATCAGCGTCATGGAGGGCACGCGGAACTTGTTGAAAAAGGGTAAATACTTGAAGAAAAGGTCAGACAGAGCGGGCGTGGCACTGCCAAAGCTCATCAGGGTAAAGAGAGCGCTGGTGATCCACAAAAAGATGGCCAGACGCTTCTGCCGGCTCCACAAGGCCAGGACCCCAAAGACCAACACCACCAGGCCAAAGTAGTTATATACCTGCGTAAAGGGCATATAGCCCCAATATGTCTGATTGATGCCGCCCCAAAAGTCCGGGATGACAAGGCCCATCATCTCTTTGGGATGGAAGCTCCAGCCTTGAGCGTAGGCTTTGTCCAGTCCTTCGGCCCCGCCGCGCATGGTAAACTGGCTATATTCCATCGTGCTTAAGTAAGGATTCATCACCGCCAGAGCCGTGAGCCCAAAGGCCAGAACCAGGAGCAATGTCCATATCCCGAAGCGTTTCAGCTCTTTCTGCTTGATGCTAAAGACCAGTTCATATAGCCAATAAAGCCCCAGGAAAAGGTAGAGGTAATAGGTGATCTGGGGGTGGTTTTCCCTGAGCTGCGTGATCAGGAATGTGGCCAGCAGCCCCAGAGAGAGCAAGCCGGGACGGGACTTAAGCCGCATAAATGCCCAAAATACCCAGGGGATATACATGATGGCGCGGAACTTTGTAT
>CAZWUD010000228.1:0-2481 GCA_964637055.1 uncultured Candidatus Cloacimonadota bacterium | reverse complement strand
AGGCCGCAGCCCGACAGATCATCGGTTTCCTGGAAAAAGGCGACAAAACCTTCCAGGTGAACTAATAAAGATTATCTGTAGTTAATCAATGCAAGCGGGAGTTTCGGCTCCCGCTTTTCTTTGTAACGGAGCTTGCCCAAAGCTCCGAAATTCACTTTGCCTACGTTTTGATTGATACCGATCGTCAAAGCCAAAGTGTTTACTATGAGTCAGTGCTATACTTGAGAAAACCGGTGGCTGAAGCCGCCGCCTAGCATCTTTGATCTGATAAATTGTGGCCATTTTATCAGACCATTGGCTCAGTTAAATAACGGGATCAAATAATTGGATCGAGTCTCCTCAAAATACCCGGGGATTTGGGCTCCCTGCAATGTTGCGCAGAAATTTTGTGGGGATGTAAAGATGACAGCCGGATGCTTTAGCTTCCGGTATTGATCATTATGTCGGCAGTTAAAGATGATCTCCGTGGCTTTTGAGCCGCGGCCAATTCCGTGCTATTTGATGTAAACTCGTGGACTCAATTAAATCTGCAGCCTCAAAGAGATGGAGCGGGCAACGGGACTCGAACCCGCGACCCTCAGCTTGGGAAGCTAATGCTCTACCAACTGAGCTATGCCCGCTCACGTGAGCAAGCTCTGCCTAAGGGCTCTGGATGTCAAGAAAATTTGCAAGCTGATTTCATAAAAAGAGCTTCACGCCGTGATTACCCACGATATCCGGGCAGAAGCTCAACAAGTTGAGCCATTTTGATCAAAGGTTCATCGCATGATCCTCGTATAGACAGAGCATGATAGTGACTTATAGTCCCGATAGGCTCAGGATGAGATATTGGCCAGAAAGTGGGGGAGAGGAGAAGGCCTACAGGCAGACGGTAAAAGGGCTTAAAAGGCTTCGGCCAGAGGGATTACTTCCAGATTCAGGCTTTCTACAAAGTCAAGGATTTCTCTGAAAGTGGCGGAAGAGCAACTATCGACGAAGATATCCTCATCGGCATCGAAACGGTGGAACCCGATGATGATGAGATCTTCGCGATTGGCTATTCCGCGCAGGATGCGAGATTTGATGGGATCTGTAGACCATTTGCTTTGATGGGGGAGATAGCCCAAGGAAGCACGATTGATGGGGCTGTGCATGGCAAAATCGCTGCTCCCGCGGATATTTTCAAACAGGTCAATCAAAAGCGGATAGATCCAGGAGGGGGCCATGCCTTTGGGGAGGGCAAAAGAGCGGGGACACAGCCCGTGATCCAAGAGATTTTGCCGATCCTGGCGGATATTGGCCTCGGCCACTACGGGTTCCAGAGTCGTGAGATTTTCATGATTGAGGGTATGGGACCCGGTCTCCCAACCATGCTCCAATTCCAGTTCCTTGATCTGCTCCCAGCTCATAGCCCAGGGCTGTCCCAACCGCGCTGTATTCACAAAATTGGTGCCCCGAAAGCCGTATTCCTGCATCATGGGGAAGGCCACTTCATAGGTGGAAAGATGCTGATCATCAAAGGTAAAGACAAGCTTGGGTGCCGGGCTCTCAAGCTCGCTGAAAAAGCGGCAGGAAGAGATGCTAATCAGCGAAATCAAGCATAAAATCGAGCACAAAACCCGCTTGATGATGCAGACTTGCGCCGGTGCTGTGGCTTGCTTCATAATAGATCCCAATCTTGCTTGTTTCTGTGAGATTATAATTTCCTAAGAGGCGGTATTTATAGAGATTGATTTCGTCTGCAATATTCAGTTCAATCAGCGGTGTAAGGCAGAAAGAGCCCAGATCTTGATCCACTCGCAATTGATAACGTTGGAGCTGGGGAAGGGGATGCCCGGGATTTTGATACTCGGCACCCAGTCCGAGCCGGGTATGGGAAAAAACCGGGATCTCAAGCTCAGTTTGTAGATAGAGTCCGTGATCCTGAGCTTGGGAATTCCACTCGGGGAAATAGGATAGAGCCGCGCTTCCCCTCACATGAAAAGCGGGTTTCGGGGCTGTGTAATCCAGATAAAGAGCGGTGATGCTCACCGGCCGGGCGCGATCGCTGTCCCGCGCGCGCAGTTCCTGACTGAATTCGTAGCGATAGAAATGCTGAGTGCAAGTGTGATTCAAAACGACGGTGGCTTGATTATGCGCATTACCGCCCAGTTCGAGGCTGGTCTGACGGTTTTTATGAAGGACATGATTATCGTAACGTACAGCAAAGGCATGCAAGCGCATGTTCTGGTAATTATAGGGATCAAAGCCCTGCTGAAGAATGGGACGCTGATCCATCTGGAAGCCGGAGCCATGGCCATGCTGCCGACTGTGAGCCGCAATATACCAGCTCTCAAGCTGATAGCCAAGCTCGATCTCTTTCAACCTGATATGAGTCTCGGTGAAAAACTGCTCGGTATCCAGACAAAGGCTAAATCTTGCACTTTTCCAGGACATGGGTCTGATGCCAAATTTGGCGCGGTAAAGCTGGTCCCAGCTATATTCTTTGCCGGTTTGAGCGGC
>CAZWUD010000227.1:0-2493 GCA_964637055.1 uncultured Candidatus Cloacimonadota bacterium | reverse complement strand
TGGCGGTATTCATCGCCATCAGTGGGCAGAGAGTGATCAGCAGGATCAGGATCATAAAGAGCTTTTTCATCTTAGATCTCCTCCACCTTGATTTTGCCGTGGATCAAGCTCTTTAGAGCAATATAGTCTAGATCCGAAGCATGGATCTGGATCGGATACTGGGTTGCATTCAGGCTGAAGGTCAGCTTTAGAAAGACCGAGGGCTCCGTGAAGAGGGCAAGCTCGCTTTTACTGAGCTGCAGGGCTACCGGGCTCTGCCAGTCTTCATTTATCTCCGAACTCTCCATAGACATTTCCTTCACAAAACCGTAGGTGAGTGGATCATCAGGATCAATCTCGGCTGTACTGCCAAAATAGGCTCTTGCGACTCCGCCGACAGGGATTTTGTTTTGCATCTCCAACACCAGGTCTGCTTCCAGCAGATTATTGCGAATCAGGTCTTGATTGTCAGGGCTGATCTGGATCTCCTGAGTCTCCACGACTTCGATCGTGTGTTCATTGATGACAAAGTGGAAAGGCACACTAACGCGGTACTCGCCATGGATGGCGTCGGTGTTTCGTATAGTACCAAATCCGGAGGCAGTATCGATGACGAATTTTGCATCCACGATCTCTACGCTCTCGGGCATAATCTGCATCAACTGGCTGATATTATCATGTAGATTGATGATCTCGTGTGCGGGTGCGTCAGAGCTTCCGGCGCGGATGCGGAAGTTATTGCCGTTTTGATCCACAATCGGGCGGATCTCGACGATATCTCCCCGCGTGCCCTTCATAAAACCGCTGAATTCGCAACTGAACCCGATGTCATTGAAGATATCGATCTGAACGAATGCTTCCTGAAGCTGGATCGCTTCTTCCACACCGTGGGGATAGTCAATCTCGATGCCGCTTACGGATTCATTGGCCGCAATCTCATAGTTTCCCAGCTCTCCCTGAAACACGCTGAAGCTGATCGGGGTATTGAGTTGAGCACTCATCTCTCCGATGATGCTGCCATCGGGTTGGGTGGACTGAGAAGTCAGCGAGATAGAGAGTTCATCAAGCTCCTGACCACTATCATAGACGCCAAAGTGATACCCGGCAAGATCTATCACCTGCCAGTCTTCAGAGCCGTCGGAATCGACTATGAGCGGAGCCCCGGAGGGAATGTATATATCATGGATTGTCAGGGAGATAGACTGCACTCCGGGATCAAGATTTGAAAAGCGAACCCTCATCTCTCCCTCCGCCACCTGCCCATAAGACAGGGTCAAATCATCCGAACTGTCCAGGAAAGGCACATCTTGTTGAACCTCGATTCCCGAAACAATGGGCACATCGCTCAGTGCCACGGTGGGATTGATATAAACCGTCGGAAATTCCGGTGTGCCCATTTCACCATCGGTGACAAGATAGAGCAGATCATTATCATCAACTACGACATGGACGCTGTCAACGAGATCATGGACATAATAGCGATCATTGATCAGGGGGATATTCAGATCCACAAACCAAACGGGTAGTGTGGGCTCCTTTATCTCGCATGCAGTGAGTAAGATCATAAAGCCAAGCATATACAATAAGTAGCGTTTCATTTATACTCCTTAATATCCTCTTACAAGGCAGTTTTGGCTGTTGGGGAACGCGGTTTGACCCCAATGTTCTGCAAATAGTCTCCGCCATGAGCCTTGAGCAATTGCAGGTCTTTGACGTTTAAGTGTTCTCGTAGTGATGGTTCTTTGTGCAATTTTCGGACCAATAACTCTTGTTTTACCAATTCACCAAAAGCTGGATGAAAAGCTCCGGCTGCCACCTCACCGGGATCCAGATTTGAGGGCAGGCCATATTTGATGATGCGGATCCCGAGGGAATCGCAAAACTCGGCATAATCTGCACAGATCCTGACCGCTTCCGATACACTGAGCGGCTGGTAGAGACCATCCTGATACATCTTCTCAAGAGGCGTCCCTTTGATTACCACCAGCGGATAGAGGCGCAAAAGCTGCGGCCTCAGCTCAGCCAGGATGCGGCGATTTTCTTTCAGACTCTCTTCACTGCTGCCTGGCAAGCCCGGGATCAATTGCACACCCAGGGTAAATCCGGCAGCTTTGACCTTCCTGGCCGCCGCCAGAGCTTGTTCACCACGATAGTTGCGCCCACTCTTTCTGAGGGGCAGATCGGTAAAATCCTGAATGCCGAGTTCTATGGTGCCGACCCGAAAGCGCTGGCAACGCTGCAAAACCTCATCATCAATATACATAGGATGGGTGGAGATGCGGAGGCTGCTGCCTTTATCCAGCAACCCGCTGATCTCCCCGAGCAGCTCTTCCTGCCGGGCCGGAGGCAGAGCCGTGAAAGTGCCGCCATAAAAGGCGATCTCTTTGCGTTTACGAGGATTGCGCCGGATAAAAGCATCCACCTCCCGCCTGGCATCTTGCAGGTCAATATCTGCGGCATTGGTGATCTTGTGTTGATCACAATAGACGCAGCCGCCGGGGCAGGCTTCCTGCG
>CAZWUD010000226.1:0-2512 GCA_964637055.1 uncultured Candidatus Cloacimonadota bacterium | reverse complement strand
CTTTGTATTCGTATAGCTGGCGTTACGCTCTGCGGCATTATGTGGAAACCGAGACCAATCAACGTCAATACATCGGTACTTATGACCACATGTTTGGCCCTACCATGAATCTGAATGTGAAGGCCAGTTATTATAGCAAAGAGACCTATCAAGGCCCGCGTGGCATTGATCGGGATGCATATATTTATATGGTAGTGGATCCGGACAATCCCGGAGCGGACTATTCGGATCAGGCCCTACAGGGAAATTATGGTTATGAGACTGTAGATAATGACGGAGATGGGGTCTATGACAGAGGCTTCCTCCCTGCTACTCAGTGGCAATACCGCCTGCAGAGTCAGGAAAACCCGCGTCCCATTCCCGGATTCTTGGCCCCAGGCAGCATCTACACAAATTTCATTGATGATAAAACCACCACAATGAACTTCCGTGGAGACTTTGAATGGCAGGTCAATCAAACTCACCTGGCCAAGACCGGTCTGGAAATCATCAGCCATAATATCGAAAAGAACCAGCTGCAAAACTTCCTCACGATCTATGAGGACCGCAGACAGGCCTTTCTGAGAAATGTCTACACCATCACCGATGATGATGTGGATGCTTATCTGGCAGCTATCGCGGATTCTACCGTGTATGTGCCGGATGCGCTTTATGATCTGCAGGCAATTTCGGACAACCCCAGCACTACCGGGGATCTGGTGCCCATCTACAAGCCGATGGATTATTACAATGCAGCCAAGGCATCTTCCGGCAAGCGTGACGGCTATGCTGCCAAGCCCTGGCAGGCAGCATACTATCTGCAGGACAAGATGGAATGGGAAGGCATGATCGTCAATGCCGGTCTGCGTCTGGACTTCTGGTATCTCGGTGCCGATTATCAGGTATTGCAAGACTCAGGCAGATTTCTCTCCCGTGAATTTGACAGCGATGATCGCTTCCAGATGATGGTCTCTCCGAGACTTGGTGTATCCCACCCCATCACTGAGCGCGACGTGCTGCGCTTTGCCTATAACTATCAGAACCAATTGCCTCAGATGCAATACATCTTTACCTCCAAAACTCCTGAAGATGCAAATATCTCTGATGTGGCAATCACGGTCGGAAATCCCACCCTGGAACCCCAGGTCACGGTCACCTATGAAGTGGGTCTTTCCCACCAGCTCAGCGATGACTATGTGCTGGACATGACAGCATACTATAAAAATCTATATAACTACGTCAGCACCATGCGCGAGCGTAAAGAAGGCGAAGAAAGTGTCTCCTGGTATCGCTTTATCTCTGAAGACTATGGCTCAGCCCGTGGTCTTGATGTCCAGCTTGAAAAGATGCTCTCAAACTTCAATACCTGGAGCGTAGCCTACTCTCTGGCTTGGGCAATGGGCAACAATTCCAGCACCGTGATTCAGGATGAGAATACCTCTCTGCGTGAATTCCCGCTGGATTGGGACGTGCGCCACAACGCATCGGTCAACTATACCTTCCGCATCGGCAGAGGCGAGGAATTCTTCGTGCCGTTTACCGATTTCATCCTTCCTTTGGATGACTTTTCGGCAAACCTGAACTGGAGCTTTGTCTCCGGTGCACCCTATACTCCGCAAAGCACCGAAGGAAACGCCATGCTGGATACAAACAGCAAACGTATGGATCATACCCATCAGGCCAACGCCCGCTTGACCAAGGGTATTGTGCTTCCAGGTGGGACCAAGCTACGCGTTTACCTTGATGTGGAAAACCTCTTCAAGACCAAGAACACCAATAGAGTCTATCCCAGAACCGGCTCTCCTTATGAAGACGGAGAGGACCTTCAGGATGACCTTGTAGAATTTACCTATCCGGAAGTGGAATACACTTACGGGTTAGCTATCAAAAACCCAGCAAACGTTGACAACTACCGCGGCGTGACCCTCGGTGTGTCGTTTAATTTCTAAATTATTCCAAGGAGGAATCATAAATGAGAAAATTCTCGTACATAATGCTGCTGATAGCGCTGCTTAGCCTGGTGATCCCGGGCATGGCCTTCGCTCAGGAAGCAGTTGAGGAAGCTGCTGCGGCAACCACCAGTGGTGGTGGATTAGAGAGCTTTGCCGAACTGGTGTTTGGCAGCGGAATGGTAAAATGGTTTAAGGATGGCGGCTGGGCAATGTGGCCGATCCTCATCCTTGTTATATACGGTCTTGCCTATATCGTCTGGAAGTTCATCGCTCTGATGTATGGCAGGATTAACCTGAATGCCTTTTTGGGAAAGATCGTTCCTCTGGTCAAAGAGAAGAAATTCAAAGAGGCCAGTGAGGTTGCCAAAAGCACCCGCGGCCCGGTGGCGGCGATCATTTATGCAGGTCTATTAAAAGCCGATGGCGGCATCCCTGCGGTCGAGAAAGCGATTGAAAACGCAGCCATGATCGAGATGAGCTATCTGGAAAAAGGCTTCCTTGAGCTTTCAACCGTGATCACACTTGCCCCCATGATGGGATTCCTTGGAACCGTTAGCGGTATGATCAGTGCTTTTGATGCG
>CAZWUD010000225.1:0-2528 GCA_964637055.1 uncultured Candidatus Cloacimonadota bacterium | reverse complement strand
AAAGACCACTCCCGGACGGATATACATGCCCACGTTGTAAAAGCCTCCCGAAAGCCGGGGATTTCCGCTGTAAAAGACCTGAGTCTGAAAGCTTTGTCCTGCAGGGACATCAAGAGGGATCTGGACCTGGTCTGGAGACTGAGTAAAGGCCACCGACTGCCCATCTACCAGCACTTCTGAGACCGTGAGCCCGATGAGGTCATAATTGATCTGGGACAGGGCTTCCTCGGCCAATACATCGGCCGTCACATTGCCCGATAGGAATCCGGGATCCTGAGAGACGTTGATATCTATAGTATATTTTTGGACGTCAAAACCGGTGGCGCTATCGGCTTTGGCCGGACTTTCCAGGCTTGCGGCCCGAAAGCGCCCGGCTTTGCGCATTGGCTTGGCTTTCAGTGGCACGACCGCAGTAAGTATACTGACAGACAGCGCGCACAAGAGCAGGATGTATAATCTTTTCACAATGTACTCCGTTGATAATGATATTATTTTAACTATATATGCAAGCATGATTTGTTCCATATCAGCACGGGTACGCGCTTTTTTGCGTGCTAAACAGATGGACGAGGCAGGTCTCCCCATCTTTTCAGCCCCGGTATACTATAGCTATGATCGATGCCCGATGATTTGCGAATTTTACTTGACAGTAAGGTCTGTGCTTTAAAATGAGCATGTGACTTGATGGTGCTAAAATACAGGTAATAGGGAATTCATCAAATGAAGCGGCCTCCGCCACTGTATGCAGCATATTGGTTTGAGTAGTCACTGTCCCCCTGTGGGGATGGGAAGGCTACTCAGAGCCCTTTGGGCAAGCCGCTGTGAGCCAGGAAACCTGCCAGCAAGTATCGGAGTGATCCACAAAGCGACGGATCAGATCCCCAAAGCAGTTCATCTCAAGTCACAATACTTTAAAGAGGTGAACGACAATGAAACACAAGGCAGCCATTCTGCTATTCATCCTGCTGATCATCAGCAGCTTGAGCGCAAACATCATCTATGTAGTCAATTCCAGCTCCCGCACTCTCAGCCGCATTGATCTGGCCTCAGATCTGGCGCAAAACAGCTTTGCCATTTTAGGCAGTACGCCAAACAAAGTGCTGGTGGGCGAGGACTATCTCTGGGTGGTAAATTCCGGCGATAACGCCATTCAAAAACTGGATAAAAGCTCCGGAGCGCACCGGGCACATTACCTGGTGGAGCTGGGTTCAAACCCCTGGGATGCCATCCTGCATGAAGGCTATCTCTATATCACCGGGATGTTTAGCTCCAAGGTTTACAAGATGGATCCCGCCAATGGACAAGTGCTGGCCAGTGTGACTGTGGGCAATGCCCCGGAAGGGCTGATCGCCAGAGGAAACAAGCTCTATGTGGGCAACGCCGGATATTGGGACCAGGACTATGCCGGCAGCTCGATCTCTGTGGTGGACCTGGAGAGCTTTACCGAGACCAAGACCATAGCTACCGGACTGAACCCTCAATACCTGAGTCTGCACGGGGATTACCTGCATGTTTCCTGCACCGGAAACTGGTTTGACCAGCCCGGCCGGATTGATATCATCGATTGCGATCTGGAAGAGCTCGTGCACACCGTGGATCTTGGCGGCAGTCCGTCCAATATCTGGATTGATTCCCAGGATACCGCCTGGGTGGCCGAGGGCAACGGAGACAGCATGTATAGCTATGATGCACTGGATTATAGCATCATTCACGACCCGGACAATCCTTTCCCCGTCGGTGCTTCTCTCGTCGCCGGCAATGATTCGCTGATGGCGATCTTGCAACCCAATTGGGGCTCAAACGGGGTGGTGAAGATTTTGCATCCGGATCATAGCATCTGGAAAAACTTTACCGTGGGCATGATGCCCACCGATATGAAGCTGGAGACCATCGGCAGCACAAGCGTGGACGAGGCCCTGAACCCTGCGCTCTGCCCCGGCATCTACCCCAATCCAGCCCGTCAGGGAGACTGGCTGGGCATCAAAAATGCTCCCGCAAATGCCGAAATCACAGTCTATAACCTACGCGGGCAGAAGCTGATGAGCAATAGTATCCGCGCCGGCGAGCAGCTCGACAGCCGCAGCCTGATCCCCGGAGTCTATCTATACCGCATCAAGGCCGAGAGGCTGGAAAAAGTGGGACGGTTTGTGATTCTCAGATAGCATCTGTCTTTTCAGTAAACGGGATGATGGGCCGATCATAACAAACTGGTGATGCCAGGCTGCCTGATCGGTCTTCATCCCCACTCCTCTTCAAGACTTGGGCGTGATCTCATCTCCTGCACTATGTTTGATTCATCAGAATCATAATCAGCGGAGTGTTTTGGGCGGCAAGCCCACCGCCTCTACTGCGTATTCGTGGATGATGGCATTCAGCTCAGCGATGCTTTTATCTGCATCATAATTGTAGGCCACATAATCCCGAAACAGGCTGATATTCTCTTTATCGATGAAATCCGCGATCGGGGTCATAGGCTGCAAATCCTGCAAGCGTCCCGTATAGATCATCCCATCATAAATATCCTTGAG
>CAZWUD010000224.1:0-2528 GCA_964637055.1 uncultured Candidatus Cloacimonadota bacterium | reverse complement strand
GGCATGCCGGTGATGATGCGCACATATTTTGAGGCAAAATAGCTGATCAAAAGACGCCTAAATGGCCAATTGATGATGTTCACTCCGTTTATATAGCGCGAACCGATCACCAGATCGTTGTTTTCCGCTGCTTTCAGGAGACGCACCACGTCATTGGGATTGTGCGAAAAATCCGCATCCATTTCCAGGATCAGTTCAAAGTCTTTGCCGAGTGCATATTTAAAGCCTCTCACATAGGCCGATCCCAAGCCCTGCTTGCTGGGGCGTTCGATCAGATGCAGCCTGGGCTCGCTCTGCATGAGCCTTTTCACGACCTTGGCAGTGCCGTCGGGACTGTTGTCATCCAGCACCATAATTTGCAAATTCGGGCTCTGGGTCAGCACGATCCCTATCAGCCGTTCGATGTTCTCAATCTCGTTGTAAGTGGGTATAATGACAAGTGCTTTCATGATTTCTTATCCATGTTGTTTTTTAAAAGTTGAGTCTGGGGGACCTCGCGGTAGTCTCTGGCCGGATTGCCCAGCACTATCCTGCCCTCGGGCACGTCCCTGGTGACCAATGCGCCGGCGGCAACTGTGCCGTCTTTGGCGATGGTCTTGCCCGGCAAGATGATGGCGCTGACTCCGATGCGGGCGCCATCTTTCATGGTGATGCCTTTGAAGTGATTAAAACGCTCGGGATCACGCCCCATATAGTTGTCATTACTGGTAGCCACGCAAGGCGCTACAAAGCAGTAATCTCCGATCTTGGAGTAGGCGGTGATGTAGCTATTGGTCTCAAACTTGTTGCGGTCCCCGATCTCCACAAAGTTTTCAATGCAGGCGTTGCGGCCGATGATATTGAGGCTTCCTATCTTGACGTTTTCACGGATGGTGGCGAGATCGGCGATTAGGTTGCGCTCTCCGATCTCTGCCTGAGCATAGATGCACACGTTTACCCCGATCTGGCAAAAGCTGCCGATCCGGGCCGGGGTCAGATTTTCCGGCACCTTAAATATACTGCGCGGTGAAGATAGCGGCTTTTTGCCGATCACCACGTTGTCATCTATGCGCACGTTATCGCCAATGATGCTGCCGGCGTGGATCACCACGTTGTGCCCGATCAGGCAGTTATCCCCGATCTCCACATTGTCCAAAATCACGGCATTAAAGCCTATTTCCACCTGCTTGCCCAGTTTTGCACTATCGCTAATGTACTGCTTCATCGTACCTCCACTATGAAATACCAATATTTTGCTCGACAAGTATTAAGGCAAGTAAAAAAATGACTATAATGAAATAAAGGAGCTCAAAAGATGCAAGAGTGGATCGAAAAACACCTGACGGAACTGGCCCTTGAAGGCAAAAGCCCGCTCACCGTGGAAGGCTACCGCATTGACCTTCAGCAGTTTCAGGACTATATGTCCGAAAACTGGGACACTGTGGATATTCCTCAAATCGACGCCATCCATATCCGCGGATTTTTGATCTGGCTCTCCGAGCGGCCAAATTGCAATCGCAGTCTTTCCCGCAAACTCTCCGCTCTTGCCTCCTGGTTCAAGTTTTTGAAAGTCAAAGGCGTGATCACCGGCAATCCTATGCGTAAGATCCGCCGCCCCAAGTATGAGAATAAGCTACCTAAATTCTTCTCCGAAGATGAGATGACTGCTCTTTTGCGCATTCCGGATACCAGCACGCCGATCGGAGTGCGCAACCGCGCCATGCTGGAACTGCTCTACAGTTGCGGATTGCGCCTGATGGAGTTGGCCGCTCTGCGGATGCATGAGATTGACTTTCGCAAAAAGATGATCCGGGTGATGGGAAAGGGCAGCAAACAAAGGCTGATCCCGGTGGGCGTATCCGCCATCCAGGCAATCGAGGAATATCTAAAGCTGCGCCCCGATTTTGCCACCGAAAACAGCTCCGACCGGATCTTCCTCACCCACACCGGTAAAGACTTTGATGCTCCGCAATTGAAGGTGATCCTGATGCACTATATCACCCTCATCGCCAGGGAAAAAGGCTACTCTCCTCACTCCATCCGGCATTCTTTTGCCACGCATATGCTCTCCCATGGAGCCGAACTCCGCGCCATCCAGGAGATGTTGGGGCACACTGAACTATCTGCCACAGAAGTTTATACTCATCTCAGTCTGGATGAGATCAAAGATGCCTACGAAAAGGGACACCCCCGCAGCGGAGAATAGCCTGAGCGGCTCTCTTCAAGAGTGTAAGTCCAGCTCTTAGCCTCATCCAGCACTGGGCAGAAACCTTCGATCCTCAGATGCCCTCAATGGGCTTCATACCAGTTTTTCCCCATCCCGATATCCACGGCCAGGCGCAGATCTTTGCGGTACTTTTCCGGCAGTGCGCTTTCCATGGCGCTTCGGATCAGCCTTGAGGCCTCCTCAGCATATTCCCTGTCCACTTCAAAGACCAGCTCATCATGCACTTGCATGATCATGCGGATGCGATTGTCACCCCTGATTTTGGCATGAAGATCCAGCATAGCGCGCTTGATGATATCCGCCGCCGTGCCCTGGATGGGCA
>CAZWUD010000223.1:0-2529 GCA_964637055.1 uncultured Candidatus Cloacimonadota bacterium | reverse complement strand
GACAAAGGGGAGAGTGTTACCTGTGGGCGGAATGATGCTCATGGCCACTCCGGTATTGACTAAAACATTACAGAATATATTCATCGCCATCCCTGCGGCCAAGAGCTTCAGATAGAGGTTTTCCTGCCTTTCGGCGACCCTCATGCTGGCAAAAAAGAGTGTGCAATGCAGCAGTAAAACCAGCATGGCACCCAGATAGCCCGCTTCCTCACCGACTATGGAATAGACGTAGTCCGTCCTGGCTTCTGGCAGATAGTAGTGTTTGGCCCGGCCGCGGGCAATACCGGTTCCCCAGAGTCCGCCGCTGGTGAGGGCGATCAAGCTTTCACGCACTTGATAGTCAGAGTCGCCTTTGTTTGAAAGATCTCGTCCCGGGAAGAATAGGCTGTATCTTTTAAAAGTCTGCATCCGGCGCATGCGAAAGCTCTCTCCCTGAGTGATGATCAAAAGCCCCGCCAGGAGTCCCAAGCCCAGGACTATCAGCAGAATCCGTTTACGCATTCCCGCATAAAAGAGCATTCCCAAAAGGGTCATGACCGAGATGATGATGGCAGAGAGGTGTTGTCCCAGGTAGATCAGAAACATAACGGCAAAGCTCAGCGCACAAAGCGCAGGGAAGTTCATGGGGAAATGCAGGACATTCTTGGTCTGGCGCAGCAGCTCATTCTTTTTATCCAATACATTGGCAAAGAAAAATACCAGAGCAATACGGGCGAAAAATGAGGGCTGGAAATTGATGGGGCCCAGGGACAATTGACGCGTGGCGCCTTTGATCTCGGAGCCCTTGACGAGGACCCAGATCAGAAGCGCAATCGAGATATAGACCAGCCAGGTATTGGTAAAGCGGAGCTTCTCCAGATTAAAGAAATAAAGCACCACGATGGCAACTGTAAAGGACACTGTCAAAAAGATCAGATGCCGATAGAAATAGCCCATCGAGCTTTGCACAGATGTGATGTCGAGCATCACCACCAGTCCGATCGCGCATAAAAGCAGATAGCTGACAAAGATGCTGCGGTCAAAACCGATCACATAAGTGCTAAGCCTGTTCTTTTTCACGTTTGAGCTCCAATACTACTCGCTTAAAGGTGTTTCCCCGGTCTTCAAAGTTTTGGAATCGGTCAAAGCTAGCACATGCCGGGCTGAGCACGATGTCTTCACCCATTGTGGCATCCTCAAGGGTTTTGCGCACGCAGGCAGAGAAGTCGTCAAAGAATTCCAGAGGAACTTTCCCGAGCCAGGCTTGCCGCATCTGGTCTTCGGTATCGCCGATAATGTAGGCTTTGGTTGCATGCTTTTGCAAGGCATCGGTAAGCAGGGAAAAGTCCTCCCCTTTGTCTGATCCTCCCAAAATGATGCGAATGGGCTTATCAAAGGACTCCAAGGCGCTTCTGGCAGAATCCGTATTAGTGGCTTTGGAATCGTTGTAAAAGGCTACGCCGTTGATGCTCTCCACATATTCAAGGCGGTGGGGCAGGGATCTGAAGCTCCTGGCAGCCTGCATGGCGCTCACTATATCCAGCCCCAAAGCAGATATTGCCAATAGAGAAGCCATCACGTTAAGCTGGTTATGCGGACCTTTCAGCTTCAGAGCATAGATTGACAGCCGGGCATCCTGCAGGGAGATGAATTTGCCGGCCAGATGAGCCTCAGCGCTATCGTTGGCATTGCTAAAGTAGAGCTTTTGGGCAGTGATCTGGTCTGCACGCCTGGCGACCTCCGGGGAGTCTTTATAGAGAATGGCGTAGTCTTGAGCGCTTTGACTGCTAAAGATTTTCATCTTGCTCTGGCAATAAGCTGGGAAATCTGCATAACGGTTGAGGTGATCCGGCGTCAGATTCAGCAAGACAGCGATGTGCGGCGCAAAGCTCTGGATGAGATCAAGCTGAAAACTGCTGACTTCCAGCACGATATAGTCTATTCCGGGTTTGTGGATAGGGAAGGAGCAAAAGGCTTCCCCGATGTTTCCCGCCAGGATACTTTTATGTCCCAGTTCTTGCAGCAAATGATGGATCAGGCTGGCTGTCGTGCTTTTACCGTTTGATCCTGTGACAGCGATAATCCTGGAATCCGGATGCTTGATCTGATAGCCAAATTCTATCTCGGCAATCATGCGAATCCCCCTGGCCAATCCCTGCTGAATGATCGGTATATCCAGCGGGATACCCGGGCTCACAATCCACTGGTCACAATCAAGGAGTCGAGAGCTGTGTCCGCCGAATTCACATTCAAAATCCTGCATGAGCTGCTCAGCCTGAGGAATCCTGATTTGAGCCCGTTTTTCACTGAGAAAGGCTTTGCCCCCCAGTTCTTTGATCTTGTATGCTGCCGCAATTCCACTGCGGGCAATTCCCAAAATACCGTAATTTGTCTTTGAATTAAACATCAACAATCCCTTTAGCGAAGTTTAATGGTGCTGAGTCCGATGGCCACCAGCAGGATCGCAACGATGTAAAATCGCATGACGATCTTGGTTTCGTGGATGCCTTTGAGCTCGTAATGATGATGAACCAGCGCACAGAGAAACAA
>CAZWUD010000222.1:0-2539 GCA_964637055.1 uncultured Candidatus Cloacimonadota bacterium | reverse complement strand
CTCACAATAATTATAGTGCCGATATCACGCGCTGCTTTCCGATCAGCGGAACTTTTACCGATCGCCAGGCAGAAGTCTATGGTGCAGTGCTGGATGTGCAAAAAGAGATCATCAGCATGATCAAGCCGGGGGTGACCCTGATGGAGCTGCAAACCAAAACCCGCGAATTGATCGGGCAAAAGCTGATCGCTCTGGGATTGATCACCCAGACTGAAGATACCTTCAAATATTATATGCACGGAGTCAGCCACTTTTTGGGCATGGATACCCACGACCTGGGTGGCCGAAATGCGACCCTGGAGGCAGGGAACGTGATCACCGTCGAACCTGGAATATATATCCCCCAGGAGAAACTGGGCGTGCGCATCGAAGATGACGTGCTGATCACAAAAGAAGGCTACTTTGTGCTCAGTCAGAACATTCCCAAAGAAATCTCTGAGATCCAGGAAATCCTGGCGAAAAGACAATGAAAGCGATCTATCCGGGAACCTTCGACCCCATCAGCTACGGACATCTGGACATTCTGGAAAAAGCAGGACGGATCTTTGATGAAGTGATACTGGCAGTGGCTGATTATACAAACAAAGAAAATCTCTTTAACCTCGAAGAGCGCGTGGAGCTTTGCCGGGAATCTGCAGCTTATATCAAAAACCTCAAAGTGATGAGCTTTTCCGGGCTGGCGGTGGATTTTGCCCAGGCTCAGGATTGCAAGATCATGATCCGCGGCCTGCGGGCTGTCTCGGACTTTGAGTATGAACTGTCACTGGCGCTGACCAATATCAAACTGAGGGACGAAATCGAGACCATGTTTTTGGTGCCGAGCCTGCGCTATCTCTATCTTTCCAGCTCCATGATCCGGCAATTGGCCGAGCTGGGCGGAGATCTGGATTGTTTTGTGCCTCCCACGGTGGCCAAAGCTCTCTATGATAAATTTGCCAGGGAGAAGCACAGTGGCTAAGAAACAGGAAGCTGAAGGGCTCACCAAAGTCCCCGAACGCAAATTGCCCGCTGATATCAATGCCGAAGCGGCGGTGCTTTCCGCCATGCTGATCGATTCGGACGTCGTCAGCAAAGGCATTGAGAAGATCAAGGAAGTTTACTTTTACCGCCTGGCACACAAGCTCATCTTTCGCAATATCTGTGAACTATTCAATGACGGCATCGAGGTGGACGTCCTCACCCTGATCAACCGCCTGGAACGCAATAACCAGTTGGAAAAGATCGGTGGCACTCCGTATATCAATGAGATTGCCGACTTTGTGGTCTCAGGGGCAAACTTCGACTATCACGTCAACATCATCACAGAGCAAGCGCTGCTGCGGCAGTTGATCGTGGCCAGCAATGGCATCATCGAATCCTGCTACAGCTCCACTTCTGATGTGAAGTCCATCGTGGATGAGGCAGAACAGGCCATCTTCTCAATCGCTGAGCTTCCTCAACATCAAGGATTTGTGAAGTTCAATGAGGTCTCGGCGGAAGTGTTGAGCAATATCGACCTGATCGCTTCTACAAAGAGCCCCGTCACCGGCATCGGCAGTGGGTTTGGGGGACTTGATCGTCTCACCGGTGGCTTCCGGCCTGGACAGTTCATCATCATTGCCGCCCGTCCCGCGATGGGGAAGACGGCCTTGGCGCTGAATATCGCGTCCCACGTGGCGGTGAATCTCAAGAAAAAGGTGGCTATCTTCACCATGGAGATGGCGGCAGATGAGGTGATCATGCGGATGTTTGCCTCGGCCTCAGAGGTGAATATGGACAGCATGCTCAAAGGCTATGGCATGAATGAGGAAAAACTCATCCGCATCATGCAGGCCTCCGAAGTGCTGAGCACCAAACAGATCTACATCGATGAATCCGGCACCAATACCCCCCTGGATATCCGGGCAAAGACCCGGCGTCTGGCTGCGGAAGTGGGGGGGCTGGATCTGATCTTGATCGACTATCTACAGCTCATGGGGCTCAGCAAAGACCGTGATAACCGGCAGCAAGAGATCTCCGAGATATCCCGCTCCATGAAGGTTCTGGCCAAAGACATGAAGATCCCCGTGATCGCCCTGTCTCAGCTCAACCGGATGCTGGAAAACCGTGAAGACCGGCGTCCCCGCTTGGCTGACCTGCGTGAATCAGGAGCCATCGAGCAGGATGCTGACCTGGTGATGTTCATCTATCGGGATGAGTATTACAATCAGGAAAAGTCCGAGAAACCCGGAGTGGCCGAGATCATTGTGGGCAAAAACAGACACGGCTCTACCGGATCTGTGGATCTGGGCTTTGTCAAAGAATACACCCTATTTCGCCCACTGGATGAGACCGAACAGAAACCATGATTTCAGATATCCTGGCCGGCATCGGAGAATACAGCATCTTTGTGCGCAAGAGTTTTGCGGCAATCGTCACTCTGCCCAGAAGGCGGCTGGAATTCCTCCTCCAATTCAAGCGCATCGGCTATGATTCACTGTTTTTGATCACGCTGACGGCAGCTTTCACCGGCCTGGTCACCGCTTTGCAGGCGGTTTATCAATCCAAGGGCTATATCCCG
>CAZWUD010000221.1:0-2540 GCA_964637055.1 uncultured Candidatus Cloacimonadota bacterium | reverse complement strand
ACTGTGATTGGCGGCCGTTTCATAAAATGAGATGCTGCCATCCAGATTGTAAATGGGAGTCATATCCGCATGGGTAGTCCCGTCTTCTGTCTTCGATATATGGATGGCCTCCAGAGGAATGTCTCCATCTGCGTCAAAATAGCGCAACTCCGCCAGACCCGGGGCTTCATAGCTCACCAGCTCCAGGGTGGGCAGCGTATTTTCCGCTACTTCATAGCGTAAATTCGGATGGTAGACCATCGAGGGCATAAATACATCCCCAAGCTGAATATCCGGGTCTTCGGTAAGAGATACTGACATCTTCATACTAAAATCGGTTATAGAAAGCAACATACCATTCTCATCCCACTCGCCAAAGTCCGGATCCGCAACCAGATCATCTATGGAGCAGCTCAAAAAGAGAGCTCCGTTACTCACGGTGCTTTGAATATCTCCCAGGCGCTGAAAGTCTATATAATTTTCCCAATCAGCAGCGAGCTTGTACAAGCCGGGAGAAACCACCATGGGGATATTGCTACAATACACCATGGCATATATATAAGCTCCTGGAGAGGCGAGATTTGCAACGCCGCTCATCCATAGATTAAACTCGGTGAAACTGCTCCAGGTGGGAAACTCACCCGTGACATTCGTCATGGCCCGATATATCCTATTGTCGCTGGTGGCATAATATGATCCGGTATAATCCAGATCGGGATCATCCGCCATAATGCAATCCCCCACGGGATCGTCAGTTACCTTGGCCATCTGCTCCAATGTGGGCGGGAACAAGTCCTGATCAAAATGGGCAGAGTGCAGATAGGTCCACTCGGTACCGGCCACTTCCACCAGAGTCTGCATACGATATTTCAGGCATTGCCCAAATTCGTAAGGCACCAGAGCCTCAAAGACGCCATTGCCCAGAAACTCAATATCTGCCTCTTCCCAAATATCTGAATGTGTATAAAATAGCCGGTTCCATTCCTGGGTCGTCTGCAGACCGTTAAATCGCAGGTGCAAAAAACCATCTGCATCCACGGAACTGTGTCGGATATTGGTAAAGGGGTTCACGGTTTGACCCCAAAGCACAGAAATTGCGATTATGAGCATTGCAAAAATGATTTTTTTTCTCATTTGAATTCTCCTTATTCTCCTTGCTCGTGCAAGGATTTAAAAAATGTCCATGGGTCCTGATTCGGCTCTTCAAAAATCCGCGGAGCCTCGGTAAAATCGGGTTCTTCGCTGATGATATAGCCTTTGATCTTTGTAGGCAGAGACGCAAAGCCGGCTTCCAGTTTTTCCCCTCTGCAGATGATGAGCAATTGACCCTCCCGATCCGCCATCCGCATAAAGGGAAACCAGGGGGATATCCAAATCCACTCCATCTCTGCGGGCAGGCTATGCGCCAAACTATCCGCCAGATCAGACTTTTGAACGCGGTATGAGACCATCTCCGCCGCTTGATAATATTCGCTCTGTACATTAGCGCTGTATCTCCGGCTGGAGAGGATATTTGGGTAAAAAGGGAAGATCTCGTTGTGATAGACCACGGACTGGGAAAATTCCCGCGAGGGCAGAATCTGCCGGATATACGGCATCATCTTTTCGTCATAGTCAAAGCTTTGATTCACGGGATCATTGAGAATGTGCAGGATCGGTAAGTTTTGTCCGGTAAAGGGATTGCGCCAGCGCTCCAGAATCTGCCCGGTGCGATGGTCTTGAAATAACAAGACTTCTTTTGCCAAAATCTGATAGCCCTCTTCGCCCTTCTCTACAGTGGATATCTGATATCCCTCCACGGCAAATATCTCCATACTCTTTTCGCCGGGGATCATGCTGTATACGCTGCCCTGAAGATGAAAGACCGCATCGCCGCCGGAAAGATCACTGCGCACTCGCAGATAATCCTCCAGATAGGCCATATCGGCATCATCATCCAGCGCAACACACAGCAGGGGACAGATCAAGCAAAGCAGAACTGTAAAGGTTTTCCTGAGCATAAGACTCCACCAATTTCATTTTTACCATCCTGCAGAGCAGGCTCAGAGTGTCAAGTTTTTTGCAGAGGTGAGAGTGAAGCAGCATGCCAATGCTGCTGTTTTGTGGAGCAAATCGGGTTAAGATCGGTTCCGCCATCAATCTGCTGAAAGCCCAAGCCCGGAAGAAACTGCACAAGGAATGCCGCCAGATCAAGAAACTGCAAAGGCAAACGGAGCAGAGTGATGGCACAAAGAGTTTTGCCGAAATGATCAGGCTTGTCGGTATCAGATAGGAGGCACAAGATGAAACAATCCAAACTGGTCAAGATCCGCAACGTTTCATATGAAGTCCAAAGAGCCCCAAAACAAGTGGATATTTGGAAACCAGGAAAGGCTCTTTGAACTCCATAC
The DNA here is from genome assembly GCA_964637055.1 of uncultured Candidatus Cloacimonadota bacterium. Lineage (GTDB taxonomy): Bacteria > Cloacimonadota > Cloacimonadia > Cloacimonadales > Cloacimonadaceae > UBA5456. The sequence goes on along the minus strand of CAZWUD010000221.1, from coordinate 171 downwards.
TAACGGCTTTGGAGTTCAAGCCGGTTGGATAAGCTATGCATTTATGGTTAATTCTACATCCGGCTTGGACTTCAAACAGCAGGACCATTGGCTTGGAATCAAACAGCAAAACCATTGGCTTGGACTTCAAACAGCAGGACCATTGGCTTGGAATCAAACAGCAAAACCATT
>CAZWUD010000220.1:0-2541 GCA_964637055.1 uncultured Candidatus Cloacimonadota bacterium | reverse complement strand
AAGCTGGGTGATGCCGCCCTATGCCACCCAAAAAGCGCTGCTCTATCTGCCGTTGGTCTATAAAGCTGACGGGATCTTTCACTATCGCCTGCAGGCCTATCAAAACGAGGCTGGCTATGGAGATTATGTGGGATTGGCTTCCCGGAAACTGAGTGACCAAAATTACTATGGCCCTCCGCAAGTGCTTTCAAACACAATGGATGCCGTCATGCACACCAATCCCAAGGTCTTTGAATATGGCCGTATCATCCGGAATCTGGAGTGGCTGGGCGCCACACGCGCCATGACCAAAGCGCAAAATGATCTCAAGCTCCCCGATGATGTGCAGATCCGAGATATCTATGTGGAAGATCAGCCGGATGCTCCTTACAGCGGATATATCCAGTGCGGCTTTTACAGTGATGACGAGGGGGATCAGTATCTGATGCTGGTCAATCGCCGGGGAAATTACTTCCAGGCTGAGTCCGTGAATAGCGAAGCGAATGTGCCCCCGTCTGAATATGAAGCTCATTTTCCCCAAGCCGATCCTCAGACCCTGCATATCAGATTTGATGGCAAGGCCAAACGCAATATCGGCAAATACATCGGGCTGATGGATCCGCTGGATCAAAGCATCATTTGCTCCGATAGCAAGCAGAGACTCTCCATCGAGATCCCTGCCGGAGAAGGCCGACTCTTCAAAGTGGTGCAGACCATCCCCGAGATTTTGGAAGGCAAGCTGACCCTGAAAGGGGACAGCGTGATCAACAGTGACGTGGTTTTGAGCAAAAAGGCCAGGCTCACATTGGACAAAAGCAGCAAGCTCACCCTGCTGCCTGGTGCCAGTCTGATTGTGCCCCCAGGGGCAAGCCTGGTCATGGCAGGAGAGATCGAGCTTTTGGAAGCTTCTGAGATCAGGATTTTGGGTTATCTCACAAAGAAAAAGGTGGAGGTCAATCTGGACAAGGAAGCCTCGCTCACCGAAAATCCTCAAGTCCGGCGCTCATTCTTTAAGCGTCTTTTTGGAATTAAGTAAAGGAAGATAGATGGAACAGAAAAACTTCGATGTCTTTGAACTGATCCGGGTCATGCTCGCCAATCGGGTTTTGATCATCGTGATTGTCCTGATCGTGGCCATTGCCGCCGTCACCTATAGTCTTTTGACCCCCCAGATCTACAGCTCCAGTGCCAGTTTTTTTGCCGTGGGAGATGAGGTCAGTCAATTGCCCCTCAATATCCCCGGTCTCTCGGGACTGGCGTCAAACCTCCTGGGATCCGGCAGCAGTCAAAATGCGGAGAACTTTGTCACCGTGATGCAATCCCGCACCATATCCGAAGAGCTGATCCACCGCTTTGATCTGATCGACTATTTTGAACTGACCGATCCCGATAGCTTGACGAATCTGGATGATGCCCTGCTGCTGCTGAGGCAAAAGATTCTGAGCACTGGCTATGACCCCGCCACCGGGCTCGTTAAGATCCGTGCCAGCAGCAAGGATAAACAGCTTTCACTGGATATCGTGAATTTCATGCTGAAGCGGCTGGATGAGTATAACCGGGATCAAAAGCTGACCCAGAGCAAGCTCAACCGCCAGTTTCTGGAAAACAGGGTGGATGAAGTGAAAGCCAAGCTGGATTCGCTGATCGTGGCCAATCAGGAATTTCAGGAATCAAGCAAAGCAATACACTTGGAATCTCAGGCTCAGGCCATGGTGGAAGCCTATGGCACACTGATTGCCGAGAGCATGAAAGCGGATATTGATCTGGAGCTGGCCCGGGCAAATTTTGGCGCAGACAGCCCGATGGTGCAGGAGCTTCAGTTACGTAAAAACAGCCTTCAGCGGCAGATTCTGGATCTGGAAGAGAGCGGGGACACGCCTCAGTATCTGATCAATATCGGCAACCTTCCCGGGGTAACCGCTGATTACATGCGGCTGGAGATGGAGCTTTTGATTCACCGCAACCTCTTTGAATATCTCTATCCTCAATATGAAGCAGCCCGGCTGGCAGAGCTCAAGGACATGCCCACCATCGAGATCCTGGATAGCCCGCGTCTGGCCGGACGCAGAGACTATCCGCGGCGCGCGATCATCTGCATCGTCGCCACCCTGATCGGCTTTATCTTTGGCGTCATCCTGGCCTTGATCATCGAGATCATCCGCCGCAACAAAACCCGCATCAACGAGATCAAAACCAGCCTGAAGAAATGAAACAATCCCTGATCGCCCAAGGTCAAAGGCTGCTTCCGCTCGCTCTGGTGACCGGCCTGCTGCTGGTTCTCAGCCTGAGCTTGGGGAAAATGGCGCAGGATCTGGAGCCATCCTATCTCTTTGTGATGATCGGGGTGCTGGGTGCTTGGGCGCTTTACAGCGTCTTTGCCGGCATCAACCTGCATGGCTCGCTGATCTTGATCGCACTGGCTTTCATCAAGCCGTTGTGGCCGATCATTATCATGCTGCTGCTGCTCTTTGTGGTGCTGACCCTCACTGAGCTGTATCAAAAGGAAAAGCTCAGCCTGCTGGTGCCCTATCCTCTGGCTCTGAGCCTGCTTTTGGACTTTGG
>CAZWUD010000219.1:0-2546 GCA_964637055.1 uncultured Candidatus Cloacimonadota bacterium | reverse complement strand
GTCTCATAGGTCTTTTCCAGGGTTTTGATGATGTGCTCGGGGCTGTCCTGATATTTATAGTAAAAGTAAAAGAGTCCGGTGGCCCGCAGGCCGTAGATGAAATCTTCCAAAAGATCGCCACAGATCTTATCCAGATTGCCCTTGCCGGTATATGCTGCCAGGCGTTTGCCCAGCTCTTCTCTCACAAAATAATTAGCCGTATTGCCCAATTCTGAGATTTGTTTGATTACCAGTTCGTCTTTTTTCTTGTCCAGATTGCGAAATATCTTTTCTACCTGCGCATCCAGTATCTTGTAGTCATCGATATTCAGACGTCCTACTTCTTTGATCATATTTTCTCCACGATAGCAAGTGCTATCCTTTGCAGTAAGTTTTGTATTGTTGGGACCTAAGCCCCTTTGAATGTTGGGCGTTTCCACGCCAAAAAGGTATCTACCCGAAATGTTTATCGCCGAGAGGCAGTGGATCTGTTTGTTACCTTATGGACTCATGCTTTGTGATGACAATTATCTGTCAAGAACTTTCTGCGCCAACTAGTCCGATTAGCAGCCTTTTTGGCTGATTTCTGATAAAATTCCGATGCCTTTGGATCAGTTTCCAAGTAAGATCAAGGCCGGATCATCCTCTGCCCGCACGATGATCGTGGCTCAAAGCCTGGTCCAAAGCGGAGCAATCGATCAGGCTGGATTGCGGTGAGGGATGGCTTTTCTATAGGCTTTGGGTGGTTTTAAAGTGGATCTTGGCTACTTCCGCAAGGCGTTCTCTGCCATATTTTTGCACAAATTCTTTGCCTGCTTTGATCACTCCCGGTCCGGCGCCCAGGGGCAGCCTCATGGCAAAGCGTCGGTCCAGCTGGGCCCGAGCTTCCAAAAACTGATAGCGGGAAAGGATCGATGCCGCCGCCACGGCCAGATCGCGCTCGGCGCCGGTGCGCTCGATGATCTGCAGATCAGGATTGCCCGGACTGAGGCGGGCTTTGGCTTTTTGGGCTTTGGAAAATTGGTCGATGATCACGCCTTCCGCGGAGAAATCACGCTCCAGCAGATCGGAGATCACCTTGTGGTGAGTCCAGGCCAGAAGGTCGTTGAGATTGCGCCCTTGCTGCTTGAATCCGGCGATCAATTCGTTATACTTGGTCGGTTTCAGGATCAGGCTGCTCTGCTGCCCGGGAAATCTGGTATATACTTGCTTTGCCACGGTGCAAATGCTGCTGTCACTGAGTTTTTTGCTGTCTTGCACTCCGATCTTTGCCAGCTCGGGGAGCTGCTCTCTGGTGCAAAAGAATGCCGTCACGATCAGGGGGCCAAAATAGTCTCCCTTGCCGCATTCATCGCTGCCGATCCAGGCATACCAGAGGTGAAATCCGGCGTCTGTGGAGCTGGGAGCCTCTCCCATCAGCAGCATCTGCAATTCATCTTTGAGTCCGGAGCCCTTGGGAGCGCCGACAACCTGGCTGAGGCCGCGCTTTTCACTATAGTAAAGGTTGATGTTTGCCCGCTGATCCGCTCTCTGCACTTTGAGCTGCAATCCATAGGCTATCTCTTTTTGTTCAGAGATCTGGATGCCGCGCTGCTCCAGAAGCGGAATGATGTGCGATAGATAGTGCTGGATCTCTTTATGCATGCTTCAGATGTGCAGTGATCACCTCTCCCACGGTGAAAAGGGAACCGCCGGCCACCACCACGCCGTCCTGCCCGGCTGCTGCAAATGCTGCCTGAAATGCCTGGGCTACCGAGGCGCAGCGAACTGCCTCCACGTCGTGAGCCTCAACCGCTGCGGCCTGAGCTTCGGCTGTGGCTGCCCGATCGGAATTATTTTGCGCCACATAGACCTTGGCCGCCTTGGCACAGATCAAGCGGATCATCTCTGAATAGTCTTTGTCTGCCAGAATCGAGAGCACAAAAAATAGCTTTTGCTGGGGATAAACCCTGTCCAGAGTCTGCATCAGAGCCCTCACGCCATGCACGTTGTGAGCACCGTCCACGATCACGGTCGGCTTCAGATTCAAAACCTGCATGCGCCCCGCCCAGTTCACCTGGGACAGCGCATTGCGGATATTTTGGGGATCAATACGGATGCCATATTCCCGGCAATAGAGGATGAATGCCGTGATGGCCACTCCGAGATTTACGGCCTGGTGCTCTCCCATCAAGTTGCTTTTGATATTTGGGATGCTGATATCGCCAAAAGTGTAGTCAAAACAGACCCCCGCCGTGCCGTCTGAGATGAGCTTCACCTGCCAGTCCTGCCTGTAAAGATAGGTGGGAGCGTGCTTTTTATCGGCTACATCTTGGATGATCTTCAGCGGACTTGCTTCGATGTCGCCCAGCACCAAGGGGACTCCCTCTTTGATGATGCCGGCTTTTTCGGCGGCGATGATTTCCACGGAATTGCCCAAGGTCTTGATGTGATCCAGATGGATAGTACTGATGGCGGCGACATCCGGCAAAAAGAGATTGGTGGCGTCCAATCTACCACCCAGACCCACCTCCATGATGGCCAGATCCACCTCTGCCCGGGCAAAGAGGCTGAAGGCTATCGCGGTG
>CAZWUD010000218.1:0-2549 GCA_964637055.1 uncultured Candidatus Cloacimonadota bacterium | reverse complement strand
ATAAACTTCGGCGGTATGGGGCCCGTAATGATGCGCAAACGCATGAAAGACAAAAACGTGGACTCCCTGGAGATGATGATAGCACAGGCTCAAAAGGCCGGTGTGCAGATGATTGCCTGCCAGATGAGTATGGACATCATGGGCGTAGAAGCCAGTGATCTGATCAGTGGAGTGAGTATCGCCGGAGTCGCCAGCTATCTGGAAGAAGCTGAACAGAGTAACGTCAATCTCTTCATCTAAGAGATCACATAATATAAGGCCGGTTCAGGGAGCAAGGGGCATAAGCCCGCTTTCTGAGAACTGGATGAAAAATGTCAAAGGCGGTCAGAAGATCTTTCTGGCCGCTTTTTTATATTCATACCTTTTTATTGGTGCGGAAGTGCCGGAGTATAGGAGTTATTAGGTTGAGAAGGTTTAGATGGTTGAGAGAGTGCTGGGGTGCGGGAGTTCTTAGGTTGTGATGGTTTAGAGGGCTCGAAGCTGCAGTTCGTCAAAACGACACAACGTCGAAACGTCCCAAAGGTTAAGGGTTCAAAAGTTTAGAAAGTTGAGAAGGTTTAGAGGGTTGAGTGGTCGGCAATATCAACTCCTAAACCTGACAATTAGATTCCATTTGAAAAATACTTGATAAATCCACTTTTAGATTCGTGTAATTCGTGATCTTTCATTCGTGACCATTAGTGGTTCATTCAAATCTGCGAAATCTGCGTGATCTGCATGCCACTTGAAAACTTGAAAACTCCCTTAAAGACGTAGCAGGAGCTACGAGAACCAATGACGTAGCAGGAGCTACGAGCCCCTGAAGCGGCAGTACTTTTCAACCTTATTCCTTCCCTTTCGGTGCCTTCGGTGTTCTCGGTGGCAAATCCAATCTGTGTAAATTCGTGTATTTCGTGGTTAATTCAAATCTGCGGAGTCGTCAAAACGTCAAAACGCCAAAACCTCATTGCGTAATCTGCGTGCCAACTCGCAACTCACTTCATGCGTATCACCTTACGACTACTGCTCTTCCCATTTTGACTGGCGCGGATGAAGTACAGCCCGGAACCAACCGATCTGCCATTCTCATCCAGGCCATCCCAGATGTACTCCGCTTTTGCCTCCCCCTGGTGAAGCTTGCGCAAGAGCTGCCCTCGGAGGTTATAGATCTTGAGGCTCAGAGGCAGGTCTGCATCCACTCCCCGGACTTGGATAACCGTGCTTTGACGGAAGGGATTTGGATAATTTTGCATGATGCTAAGGGGCCCGGGACCAGGGACATCGGGATTTTCACCAGCCAGCGGTTCTCCCCACTTGATATTCAAGAGATCATGCAGCATCACTCTGGAGTATTCTTCATCCATTGTATATAGCGGAAATGAGAGCAATAGTGCCCTGCCCTGCTGATATTCCGAATAAACACCCACAGGCTCATCCTGCATAGCGGCATACTGGCTGCCAGCGGGATATCCCGAACTGTATCTATACCAGATCTCTGCATCATCTGCAGCCCCAAAGCTCTCCACTTTGATGATGTGATAGTCAAAAGCGGGCAAACCGGCGTGATCTCCCACCTGCAGATCAGGCAAGCCGTCTTCCAGGCTAAGCGCCATATTCATCCTGGCTGTAGCATGGTAAATTGCATTTTCTACTCCAAAGACCAGATTCATGTAGCTTTCTTCATCAAAGGCAGCGGGGTATCCGGCATTTCCATCCAGAGCCTTAGTGGGGAAATAGCCATTGTACAAAAGATTTCCACCCATGGCGATATAATCCTCCAGGGCCCCGGTCACTTCAGCATCGAGAACCTCCGTAGTCGAATCCACATCGTGCCAGATGATGGTGGAGAATATGCAGATATCATAGAGTCTGAGATTTCTGCTCATGAGGTTTAGATCCATGTTGTGATAGTCAAAATCACTCAGCACCGCGCTGTAATAATCATTCACTTCCTCATCCGTGGGTAAAAGGGGATTTGCTCCGGAGCCCCCGCTGGTGGCGTCGATCAAGAGGATGCCATTGTCCAGACTACCCGGACGGCCACCGGTCAGACGACTGTGTTCGCTGAGATTGCCATCCGTATCCACCGCCTGTATCTGATAAAAATACAGCTGCTCGATAGCGCCAAAAAGATCCGTATCCAGATAGTCATTCTCACCCGGGCCTGCATAGTGCAAGAGTTGAAATTTACCCCCGGGATCATCCGCGCGCCAAAGCCTGTAGCCGGCCAGATCCAGCTCGGTATTGCTTTCCCAGCTCAGGTGGATGCCGTCACGAACTGGTTTCGCAAGCAGATTCTGAGGCGCCAGCGGGATAATATGAGTGGATCCAGAAGCGTAAACAAAGTAGCTTTCATTGCCAGACTCATCCAGCACCGTAACCGCAAAATTGTAGACCACCCCTTCTGTGAGACCGGTGGCCAGATAGTGATTTTGGCCAGATAGCTCGATCGGCTCACTCTGGTGAGGATCATCCGTGGAGCAATATATCCTCACGCGGTCTGCCTCGGGATCATCCGGCATTTCCCAGCTTATCCTCAGCGAGTTTCCGGCTCCGGGATCCTGCACAGT
>CAZWUD010000217.1:0-2574 GCA_964637055.1 uncultured Candidatus Cloacimonadota bacterium | reverse complement strand
CTACGAGGCTCGACGCTAACGTATTTTCTGCCTTCTTTCTTGGTAGTAAATTTCACTTGCCCGTCGATCAAGCTAAAGAGCGTGAAATCACGACCGATCCCGACATTTGTGCCGGGGTGAAACTTGGTGCCTTTTTGGCGAACGATGATATTGCCGGCCAAAACAAACTCACTACCGTGCTTTTTTACACCACGATATTTGGGATTGCTGTCACGACCGTTACGACTGCTTCCAACACCTTTTTTATGTGCCATAAATCATTCCCTTCCTTAAGCCCGAATCTCGGTAACTTTAATATCGGTGAATTGCTCGCGATAACCCTTTTTCACACGATAGCCTTTACGACGTTTGTGATGATAGATTATCTTTTTTTTACCTTTACCGTGTTCGATCACTTCTACCACGATCGCGGCGCCTTCGACTACGGGAGTGCCCACGAGCACTTCTTCGTCCTTGCGGACCAAAAGCACGCGGTCAAACTCAACGGACTGACCGGGCTCTGCCGTATTCAGCAAGGGAACGCGAAGCACTGCGTTTTTTTCAGCCCTAAACTGAAATCCTTTAATTTCTACGATGGCGTACATCATTTCTCCTTGGTTTTTATCTTGAGAACGCATGATTTTTGGATACCTTGTATCTGTCAAGCAGAAAGATATCCCACACTTCGTCGTTTTGAGCTTTTTATTGCCCTCTTTGGAAGTGCTAAACTGATCTCATCCGACCCGGAGAGTCATGCTTGTCAGATGCTTTATTCGCCTCTGCTGCTTCCAAATTGATTCATATTGGTTTCAAGGAGGCTTTGTCCCGCGATGCTCGCACTGGCATATGAAGATAGTGGGACGAAGCCGGCTGGGTTTATGCTTGATCCATCAGCAGGGATTCGTGCTGTGGGGCATTGTGGGAACCGAAGAACCTCCGATGCTGCGTAATGTCCCGGGGTATTGAGGAATGTCGGTGTTCGCGGAGCTGCCTGAACTTACATGCTTCGCTTGGGATAGATCAGGATTTGGGCGCGATAGGGACGCTCATTTTCCCGAAGGCTGCGCTCAAGACGATCAAAGAGTTTGGAGCGGGATTGCCGGATCTTGGGGGGCACGGTGATATCAAAAAGCGAGCTGGCCAGTTCATTGTCCTCCGCGTCCCAGATCTTTGCCAGCAGCCGGACATCTATCTCGCGATCTGTTTTGTTTTCCACCAGATAGCCCAGCTCAATATATTGAGAGCCCCAGTCGTAAAAACTGAGCTCTGAGATCACAATGCTATCGGCCAGTTTCTGATGCTCCCGCTTTTGAAGCCAGATGCCAAAGGCGACAGCGACTATTGCCAGCAGCAGAATACTGCCTTTCAATTTGTAGCGGCGGGGCCACTCCATACGGTCAAATTTTCTCATGATTCACCTCACAAGCTGAATTGCCAGGCGGCAAACAGACGGTACTGCCAATCGTCTTGTTTGAGGCTGTCGTGACCGATCAGAAAGTCGTGGTGCGCCATTACGGGGATATAGACGCTGCTCTGGATCTGATATTCCCGGCTCGTTTCGCCTTCAAACCAATAGGCGTTTGCGTCATTGATCTGCCCGGCAAAGATATCATGATAGTTATCCTGCCAGGAGCTGCCCCGCGAGCCGCGTTTGCGCCAGGATATCTGGCTGTCAAAGCGCAGTAAATCCCGATAGGGGATATTGGCCTCAAAGCTGATGTCCAGGACGTTTGATCCCTGTGGATAGCCCAAAGGGCGCCGGTCATGTGAATACATGGTGTGATTCATGAAATGGGCGTATGTAAAAGGCCGCACGGCCGTAGCCTCCAGGCTGAGCTGCGAATAACCTATCGGCATGCTGATGCCACCTTGAAGGGCATATTTATTGCCCCACCAGGAGCTGAAAAACTTGCCGTAACTAAACTCGTCCAGAGCTATCTGGGCATAGAGCAAAGCTCCTGTGGGCAGGATCTGATTGATGCCGCCATAGACCAGGACGTTGTCCCGATCCCAGAGGTCATGCTCCACCGCACGCCAGAACACATGGGGTAAGAGGTAGTTCAGATCAATCTCCCGGTTGCCGTAAATCACGGTTTCACCGGCAAAAAGCTCAGTTTTCTCCCACGGGAAAAAGCTGAGTTGATGCAGGGCGACGTATTTTTGGGGATAGTTCTTGGCATCAATATAGACATTGTCATAAACGCTGTATGTGCTATCCGCCATCAGGCTGCCGTGCAAAAGGCTGAGACGGAAGACACCGATTCTGCCTTCGGCCTTCAGATAGGCATAGTCATTGACCTGGTCATTGAGGACGATGCTGCCCGAAATGCTGTTGCCGATCCGGTAGCGTCCCCGTCCGATGGCCAGATCCAGATGATCACTGTAATAGCCCAATTCACCGGAGTGGTTGTCGAGCTGGATATGCTCATCAAAGCGTTTGTAATAGCCGTCGATCAGGGGATCGATCTCGGCTGCATCCAGATCACCATAAAAGGCGCCATTGTACCAATAGCTTTCCAGGCGCAAAGCCTCTGTATAGCGGGCATTTATGCGCCATCCTTTGTAGAGAAATCCATAGTCACCTGGATCTTTGAA
>CAZWUD010000216.1:0-2576 GCA_964637055.1 uncultured Candidatus Cloacimonadota bacterium | reverse complement strand
AGCATCCGCAAGGAGCTGGAGTGATGATCAAATCTACGGGTATCATCCTGGAGCTGATCGCCTTCAGCGAGAGCAGCTTTATCCTCAAGGTGCTGACCTTTGACAGAGCACAAATATCCGTGATTGCCAAAGGCTGGCGCAAAAAGCCGGAGCCGCTGCTGCGCTTTGTGGAATATGAGCTTTGCCTGGCAGAGCCCCGGGAAGAGGGACTTTATATCCTCAGAGAGGCCAGTCCCCGTCAGGATTTATCGCATTACCCAAATACTGCCACCTGGGCAGCGGCAGAGGCCGGAGCGGAATTTATCTCAAAAATCATCATCTCCCCCACCGAAGCCAAGGCTTACTACACGCTCCTGCGGGAATATCTGCGTTATCTGGAAAAGACTCCAACCAATGCCGTTCTGATCTTTTGGAGATTGATCTTGCGGATCTTTGAGATGATGGGGATTGGCCTCAGACTGCAGTATTGCGATATCTGCAAAGCGGCCTTACCTGCGCTGGCACGCAACTCCTCCGGCGATCTTATCTGCAAAATTTGCTACGCAGATCTGCCTGCAAATGGCCAGTATCAGCCCCTGAGTTCCGATGCTCAGACCATACTGCATTTACTGCCCGAGATCGGGAAACATCTGGATAAGATCACGCTCACGGGAGCAGTGCTGAGTGAGCTCAATCGGCTATTTGCCGACTATTATGCTGCCCACACCAAACATACCCTCAAGTTAAAGAGCCTGAGCGTCTTATCACAGTTTTATTAAAGTAGTTTAGAAAGGTTCGAAGCGATTCTCCTGCCAGTAATACCTTTCGGCTTCCTTTTGGATCTGCGAGAGATCCTCGTAATGACTGATTTCCCACTTGACCAGCATAGCAAAGAGTTCCTTGAGAGCTCTAATCTCCGTATCGGCTTCGCATTTGCGATAATGGTCGATAGCGTCTTTCTCCAGCAGTAAGGCTGTAGAAATGGCCGAGAAGAGTATCTGATCTTCACCGATTCGCTTTATAAAAGACTTCGAAAAGATGCTCTCCTCCAGGTTCTGGGGCAGGATATCCTGGCTGATATCACTTGGCTGGATGTCTTTTGAAAGTTGCTGATAGTAGCTCAGTAGATAGTTATAATGACTTCTCTCCTCGTTTCTGCGCTGCAGAAAGAACTCTTTCACTTCGGGATCATCAGCGTGGTCAGCCGCATTTTGATACAGGTTTACACTGTCCATTTCTCCTTGCATTGCTTTCTTTATGGAGACGATCAAATCTTGTTTTTTTGCCATTTTTACCTCATAAATTTATCATACTAAAGATATACTAAGCTTGATTTGCATATATCCCAAATACAATTCGCATATCTGTCCATGCTATAGACCTCCAAATTGGCGGAGAATACTTCAAGATAGCATAGAGCAGGGTTCATCCAACGATCAAGCCCTACTCACACGATGATAGTGCGAGCACCCTACGACAAAGCCGGCACAAATCCAGAGGCTGTAGTAGACAGAAAACTGCCCTTTACGCGTGACTCTATCGACATCAAAAGCTGATATGACGGGCATATCCTGATCGGTGAGATATCCTGACCCATTCCCGTTCTCACTATTTCTTCTCACGATTTCAGCACCTGTATTTACACTAAGCTTTGAGAGCCTATCCCTTTTCCGGATAAGCTTCATCACCCGCGCTATATTGACCTCATCAAAAGGAATAATCATTGACAACATAGCAGAGCCGAAAATCTTGAAGCATAGAAGAAAAAATCTAGCAGGAGATATAGTAAATGAAGAACATCCTCGTGCTTGGCGCTGCCGGACAGATCGGTTCGGAGCTGGTGCCTTACCTCAGAAAGATCTATGGCGATAGCCATGTCGTAGCCACATACAATCGTACCCCCCTTCCCGCAGATCTGATGGAAGCGGGTCCGACTGCTCAGATGAATGCCACGGTTGCCGATTCGCTGAATGAAGTGGTCAAAAAATACAAAATCGACACCATTTTCAATCTCGTGGCAGTGCTTTCGGCCAAAGGTGAAGCAAATCCCCCCTTTAGCTGGAAGATCAATATGGATACCACTTTCAACTGCCTGGAGATCATGAAGGACGTCAAAGGCGCAGTCTTTACGCCCTCATCCATCGGAGCTTTTGGCCCCACCACTCCTCAGGATCAGACTCCGCAGGATACCATCATGCGCCCCACCACCATCTATGGCATCTCCAAGGTGGCGGGTGAGCTTTTGGGCGATTATTACCATCTGAAATACGGTGTGGATGCCCGCGGACTGAGATATCCCGGCATCATCTCCAATGTCACCCTTCCCGGTGGCGGCACCACAGATTATGCCGTTGAGATTTATTACGAAGCCATCAAACAGAAAAGATATGTCTGCAACCTGCCGGCCGGCACTTTCCTGGATATGATGTATATGCCGGATGCCCTGCGCAGCGCTGTGGAACTGATGGAAGCAGATCCCGCCAAACTGGTGCATAGAAATTGCTTTAACGTGACCGCCATGAGCTTTGATCCCGAGATCATCGCTGCGGCCATCCGCAAAGAGATCCCGGAATTTGAGCTGGAATACAAAGTCGATC
>CAZWUD010000215.1:0-2621 GCA_964637055.1 uncultured Candidatus Cloacimonadota bacterium | reverse complement strand
CGTCTTCACCTTGACTGCACAGGGTAAAATCCCCATTCAGATAGATGCCGGGTTCATTGTGCCAATCCGCAAAGGTAAAAAGCACTCCGGTTCCGCTTTGCAAAGAGATATTGCCCAGGATCATCTTTTGAATGATCACCGCGGTACCCCATTCTTCGGCGATATGAAGCTTGGCGCGATAGAGCTTGGCGCGTTCTGTATCCCAGCTATCCAGGACTCGGAAGATGGCGTTGTAAAGCTGCAAAAAGGGATCTTGCTCCAAGGCTATATCATGGCTTTTGAGTACAGCTTTGTAATCCTGCACCATGTCTTTCATCTGTTTACCGGTAAATTGCGTTTTGACCTGAACCTCATAGCGCTTTTTATAGTCTATCATGACATCGTCAAATTCATCGCGGTCAATGCCATAGGACATACCCCAGCTTTGGATGAGACGGCGATAGCAGTCCCAAGCCGTCCAGCCGTAATTCTTTCTTTGGGAAAGCTTTTCGGTGATCTCATCGTTGAGCCCGATATTCAAGAAAGTATCCATGGCTCCGGGCAGGCTCATCGGAGCCCCGCTGCGTACGGAAAAAAGCAGGGGACGACTGGGGTTCCCAAATTCCAGATTGGTGTAATTCTCCATGCGTTTAAGATTCTTTTTGAGCAGCTGGTTAAATTCCTCCAGGATATCGGGATGGGTATTGATGATTTCACGGTTGCGAAAGAGATCGGTGGTGATCACAAAGCCTGGAGGCACGGGGAATTCATATTGGTGCAAGCGCTTCAGGAAGAAGGCTTTGGAACCCAGTAAGACCTGATTTTCGATGTGGGAATTGCGGGTGTAAAGATGGAAGAACAAGCGGTCCGGATCGTAGGACATCAGCCTGAGGATATCTTCTTTGCAAAAGATCTGACGCATCTCGTTCAGGGACTCCAAAATCCGGGTAATAAAGCCATCCAATCCCTGCACCAAAAATGATGCGGAAAGCAAACTGCGGTAGAATTCCTCGGCAAAAATCTCAATTTGTTGCTTGCTGTTCTCACCGGATCCCAATTTGGCTAATTGATTGTCATAAAAACGGTAATAATACTCATGAATGATCTCATTCACGCTGTCTTTGAGCAGATTGAAGATATCCAGATACTGTTCCAGGCTGATATTGGAGATATTTTGCAGAGAACTGAGCATCGCCAGGGCACTGCCAAAGGCATCACTCGTTATCATTTCCTGTTTCATAGCGTAATCATAGAGATCCAGGATGCGGATGATGCGGCGCAGGGTCTTGCCATTGATATAGGAAAGATTGAGCTGACTCCTGCTGCGCTCAAACAGGCGACGGATCACGTTTTCCAGCCGGAAAATCATGCCCATAGCTTCCAGCTTGGGTTCGCGATACATGCCATACATCGAAGGTATGCCTACGGCGATGTGGCGTTTGTAATAGATGTTTTCCCAGGAGCTGGTGGGTTTGGGGTCCAAAACCTGAGTATTCAGCCTGCCGATGTATCCCAACATCTGCCGGATAGAACTGTCATAATCCTTGCGGGTGAGGCTGGTGCGCAGACGGTTTTGCTCTTTGGCATCAAAGAAGCTGTAGCGCGCCAGGAACTTCACGATATCATAAGGATCGAGATTGTATTTATCTTTGAGCAGAAAGTGGCAGTAGCACAGGAGTTTCAGGCGTTTGGCATAATAGTCCTCTTCCAGATCCTTGAAGATGATTTCCACTTTTTGCCAGGAAAGGGCCAGGAGCTCGGTATCACTGAGTCCGATCTGGGCCAGAAAGGTATTCACGGCCTTGCTTTGAGCCTGGGTGCGTTTGTCCAAAGCTATGATCTGCTGCCAGACATCCTCTGGAATCATCTTTTGCAAAGGATTGGGATCGAGCGTAACCCAAAAGCGCAGGATCTTCTCTATGAGCGTGATATGGGTGTTATTGCTTTCGGTATGCACCTGTTTGCGTAAGAAATGGATGAGCCGGTCTTTGCGCTGAGAAAGCTCGTCCAGATCTGTGCTGGCATCGCGAATCTCGCCCTCGGCTCCGATCTCGATAAAAAACACGGGGAAAATGCGTAGCATGTGTTTACTCTGCACAAAGATGGGCTTCAGATTTGCCCCCAAGAAAGCGGAAACATCCTTTTGGAAGAGGTCTGTATCCGAAATAAATATCCCCCCTCTGGTCATGCTGATGATGGTGAAAGCCAGCAGGTCCTTGTTTTGCAGAGGGTTGATGGCGATCAGCTCCAGCAGGATGCGCAGGTGCTTCACGTGGTTTTTGTCCACATCAATCTGCCAGTCGTTGGCGATGCGCACCTCACCGGGAGCGGTGAAGCCCAGGCCTATGATCAATTCGATGATCTTCCGCTTCAGCTCCAGGTTTGAGCCATTGAGCACCACTTTGCCGATGGTCAGCAGGCAATCCAGCACTATGCTCAGGTGCGTCTTGCAAAAGACATTCAGGGTCTCAAATACCGTATCCAGCATTTGGGATACTTCATCCAAAGTGAGCTCTTCATAAAGATTGGACAATTGCCGGTTCAAATCCCACAAGAGGTGATCCATGAGATCGATCATGGTGGGCAGACCCAAAAGAAAGAAGATGTATTGCACCCGATGGCTGAGATGCGGAAATTCGCGG
>CAZWUD010000214.1:0-2627 GCA_964637055.1 uncultured Candidatus Cloacimonadota bacterium | reverse complement strand
GAGCAGTTTTTATTTATTGCCAAAAAACACGCCTCCAGATATCTTGTGATTGATGCCCTTAAAGCGCCGGATGAGATCCATCAGGAGATCGTCCGTGCCCTAAATTTTTGACAGGAGAATACGCATGAAGCCAAAACAACGCACTGCACTCATCACCATCTTGGGAGTTTGGTTGCTCTCAGCCACCTTGCTTTTGATCGCCTCAAACGCTTTCGCGCAGTCGCGTCCCGCACCCGGAAACATCTATAGCCAGATCCAGATTTTCAGCGAAGTTTTGCAGAAACTCAAGCAAAACTACGTGACCGAACTCTCCGATGAGGAGCTCATAGAGGCAGCTATCAAAGGCATGCTGGATTCTACCGACCCTCATACGACATACTTTACCAAAGACCAATTTAAGGATTTCACCACAAACACCCGGGGTTCTTTCGGAGGTTTGGGCATCCAAATCGACAAGATTGGCGACTACATCACCGTGGTATCCCCCATTGAGGGCACTCCGGCCTTCCGCATGGGCATCACCGCCGGCGACCGGATCATCAAAGTGGATGGCGAAAGCATTGTTGGCGTTACCACCGATGAATCCATCAAAAAGATGCGTGGTGACGTGGGCACCGAAGTGATCATCACCATTTCCCGCCCCGGCATGCCCGAGCCCATTGATTTCACTATCATCCGCGAAAACATCAAGATCAAAAGCGTACCTTATAGCTTTAAGATGGACAACGGCGTGGGCTATATCCGCATCAGTCAATTTAATGAAAATACCAGCACGGAACTACGCAGCGCTCTGGCAGATCTGGAAGAAGCCGGCATCTCCGGGCTCATCATCGACCTCCGCTTCAATCCCGGCGGACTCCTCGACCAGGCCGTGGATACGGTGAATGAATTTATCGGCCACAATAAACTCGTAGTCGAGACCAGAGGCCGCACCCGTCAGGACGCCATTTATACCAGATACAATACCCAGGAGCGCAATTACCCCATCATCGCTCTGGTCAACGAGGCCTCAGCATCCGCTTCCGAGATTTTTGCAGGCAGTTTGCAGGATTGGGACAAAGGCTTAGTGGTGGGCAAAAACACTTTCGGCAAGGGCAGCGTGCAACAGCTAGTCCCGCTCTCAAATGGTAATGGCGTCAAGATCACCACTTCCTATTACTATATCAAAAGCGGACGTTGCATCCACAAGATGAGCAATGACAAACTCCTCTTGGGCGAAGAACTTAGTGAAGAAGATCTCCTCAAAGAAGATGTGGAAAACCACAACCGGGTCTATTACACTTCCCGTGGACGCGAAGTATATGGCGGCGGCGGCATCACACCTGATATCGAGATCACAGCCGATACCCTCACCCGCTTTGGGGTGGATCTCCGGCGCAAAAATGTCTTCTTTAACTACGCTGTGGAATATCTGGTGAGTCACGATCGGGAAATCTCCACCGATCCCAGCATCACACCACAGATCATGAATGACTTTCTGGATTACGCCAGAGAGCAGGATATCAGCTATACGGCGGCGGATCTGGACAGCACCCGCAGTTTCATCGAAAGCAGTATCAAAAGCGAGCTGGTGCGCAAAGTCCACGGAGACCTGGATGCATATAAGATCTCACTTTTGGGGGACAAGCAATTGCAAAAGGCTGTGACGCTTTTTGACCGCTTCAAGACCCTGGACGAGATGTTTATCTATGCAAAACAATTAAATCAAACAAGGTAGGCTACAATGTATAATTTTGAACAAATCAAGGACATGATGATCTATGTGGCAGATGATGACGAGATCAATCTGCGCCTCATCAAAACCGTCCTCAACCTGGCCGGTTACCAAAATCTGAAGCTCTTTCTCAGCGGCAAATCCATGATGGATGAGCTCACTCACAACCGTGCTGACCTACTGCTTTTGGATATCATGATGCCGGGCGTTAGTGGGTATGACGTATTGGAATGGATCAAGCAAGATCCCGTTCTGGAGGACATACCCATCATCATGATCACCGCTGCAGCCCTGGATGAAAACATGGAACCCCTGGCCCGCAGTTTTGATCTCGGCGCTATGGACTATATCAGCAAACCCTTTTCCAATCTGGAGCTGGTGCAGCGCGTCAAAAGCGCTCTGCGCATGGAAAAACAGCGTCAGGACCTGGAAAAAGCAGCCAAGCAAATCCGCTCTCTTGAGACCCTGCTGCCCATCTGCTCATATTGCAAGAAGATACGCGCGGATAAAAACTATTGGCAGGAAGTGGAATCCTATATCTCTGACCACACCGACACCATGTTTTCACACTCCATCTGCCCGGATTGCTACGAAACGCGTGTAAAGCCGCAATTGGATAAGATCAAGAAGGACAAGGGGAAGGGGAAGGGTTGAGGAAATTGAGAATTGACAATTGAGGATTGAGAATTGCTGGACTCGTCAATAGAAAATCTGCGGAATCTGTGCGATCTGCGTGCAACCTCAAAACTCGAAAACTCCCCTAGCTCTTATCTATGATGACCTTCTCCACAAACCTCGAATACATCAGTTTCGCCACCGCCATATATTTCAAGCGGAAGCGCATGGTATCCCCCGTCTTGTAACCCCGGGGATTATCTCCCAGATCATAGACCGTGAGGTCACTGCTATTGCC
>CAZWUD010000213.1:0-2657 GCA_964637055.1 uncultured Candidatus Cloacimonadota bacterium | reverse complement strand
TCCTGCCTCTGCACAAATGAATCCTGTATCTTCTTTCGAGGCAACTGGTAAAAGATCCTGCCTTCCAGTTCTTCTGGAACGCCTTTAAGGCTCTTCAGCTCAAGCGCAGCAGGAGAATTTACATAACAATACATCTATAACCTCAGATTCAGCCATGGCTGTAGCAGACCCGGAATCCTGAAGCTGCCATTAGCCTCTTGATAGGTCTCCAGGATGGCGATCATCAGCCGGGGTGTGGCCAGGCCGCTGCCGTTGAGCGTGTGCAGGTGGCGCATCTTGCCTTCGGCGTCTTTGTAACGGATATTGGCACGACGAGCCTGAAACTCACCATAGTTGCTCACGGAAGATACTTCCAGATACTTCCCGCTGCCCGGCGCCCAGACCTCCAGGTCATAGGTCTTCTGGCTGGCAAAGCTGAGATCTCCGGTGCAGAGCGAAACCACACGGTAATGCAGCCCAAATGCCCTCAGGATATCCTCGGCATCAGTCAGCATCTCCTTTAGAGCCCGCCCGGAACCCTCAGGCTCCACAAAGCGCACCATCTCCACTTTGTTAAATTGGTGCAATCTCTGCAGTCCCCGCGTGTCCTTACCATAGCTGCCGGCTTCGCGGCGGAAACAAGGACTTTGGGCCACAAACTTTTGGGGCAGATCTTTGTAAGACAATACTTCATCGGCATAGATATTGGTTATCGGCACTTCTGCGGTGGGTATCAGAAAGAGGTCATCCTGCCCGATGTGATACATATCGTCTTCCAGTTTTGGTAGCTGTCCAGTGCCGGTCATGGTTTTACGGTTTACCACCAGCGGCACCATGAGCTCGGTATAGCCGTGTTTTTGCAGGTGATATTCCAACATAAAATTGATCAGTGCGCGCTCCAGCCTGGCCCCTTCCCCTTTGTAGATCGGAAATCCGCTACCGGAGATCTTGGCTCCCCGGGGCAGGTCCAGGAGGCCATTTTGCTCTGCAATCTCCAGATGGTCTTTGGGCTCAAAATCCAGCTTTACCGGCTCCCCTTCGTGGCGGATCACTTCGTTTGAAGATTCATCTTTGCCCACGGGAACTTCCGCTTCAGGCAGATTTGGGATGCTGAGCAGCAGTCTATCCACGCGCGCCTTGACCTCGCTGAGCTCGGCCTGCAGAGCCTTGCTCCCGGAGGCTACCTGAGCCATCTCAGTCAGCTCTTCGGAGGCGTCCTCCTGGGCTCTTTTCTTTTTGGCAATGATCTGTGATACAGAGTTTTGCCGAGCTTTTAAAGTGTCATATTTGTATTGCAGGTTGCGCCACTCTTCGTCAGAGGAGAGCAGGGCGTCCAGATCAGCCTTCTCATTTTTGTCAAAAATCGCTTTGCGTACCAGCTCAGTATTTGCCCGGATAAATTTCAGGTCGATCATGCCTTTTCTCCGGCAATATCGACTGCGATATCGATCATTTCCAGATACTTTTCAGCCACCAGAGAAGCCCCGCCGATCAGCCCACCATCGATATCAGGCATAGCCAGCAGGCTTGCGATGTTTTCCGGTTTCACGCTGCCGCCATAGAGAATCAGCAGTCCGTCTGCCAGCTCTTGACTAAAGCGATCAGCCAGCCATTTACGAATCAGACGATGCACTTCCTGGGCCTGCTCACCACTGGCCGTGCGCCCCGTGCCGATAGCCCACACGGGCTCATAGGCTATCATCAGATCCTCTTTCGTATAGAGATTGACATTGTGCAGAGCACCATCCAATTGGCTCAGGATCACTTCCTGGGTCTTGCCTGCGTCCCGATCTTCCAAAGTCTCTCCGATGCAAAGGATGGGCTTGATTCCGTTATCTATCAAAGTCAAGAGTTTGACTCGAACGACCTCGTCACTTTCCTGATGATATGCCCGCCGCTCTGAGTGCCCCACGATGGAATACTTTAGCCCCAAAGAAGCCAGCATGGCAGCCGATACCTCTCCGGTGAAAGCACCCTGGGGATGCGTGCTCACGTCCTGAGCCGCCACTTTTACCGCTGTTCCTTCCAAATCCCGCAGCATCATGGCCAAAAAAGGATATGTGGGCGCTAAAATCGGCAAAACCTTGTTCAGTTGCTTATTCTTCAGGGCTCCAGAGATAGTTTTACAAAAGTCCCTGACTTCTTCTAAATCTTTATTCATCTTCCAATTACCAGCTATTACGATATCTCGCATTCTCACCTCGGATCTTTTTTTACGAATCAGATCCCAGTTTGAGACTCCACAAGATACGTCAAGACTTTTTCCCCACTAACCTCACGCCGGCCGCCAAATGACATTGATGCCCCGACTGGTGAGCTTTGCAGAATTGATCCCAAAGCCTTGCAGACGGCTTGAACATTACATCGTCCCACGATCATGCTGTGCCCAGACGAGGATCGTGACTTAAAGCCGACTTGAGAGGTAGAGGAATAGGCAGGGGGTGAGGAAGATTGCCACGAAAAAATAGAACACAGATCTAATCGATTGAATGGATTAACACGATAAAAAGGGGTTTAGATGCTTGAGTGTACACTACAAAAGGGATGAGGAGAAAAGAAAAGAGCAGGAATCGCTCCTGGTCTACTGTGATAAACGGAGATGCAAGGTCGCTAATAGGCAGCGGCAGCCAACCCTACACCGATAACATATATGACAGAAAATACAATACTAATCACGA
>CAZWUD010000212.1:0-2659 GCA_964637055.1 uncultured Candidatus Cloacimonadota bacterium | reverse complement strand
AGCATCTCCTTGCGGGAGAGTCTGGTATTTGCCTTGATGGCGGCTTTGCAGGCAATGGACTTTGCCAATGAATCACGGAAGTCGGAATTTGCCTCCATC
The DNA here is from genome assembly GCA_964637055.1 of uncultured Candidatus Cloacimonadota bacterium. GTDB lineage: Bacteria > Cloacimonadota > Cloacimonadia > Cloacimonadales > Cloacimonadaceae > UBA5456. The sequence goes on along the minus strand of CAZWUD010000212.1, from coordinate 2,560 downwards.
TCGGTCTCCAATTGCTTGAGGATATCGATAAAGATCTTTCCACCCTGGATATCACCGAGCTCAGCCGGGATCTCCTCGATGACCAGAGAGTCGCCGCTAAATTTCTTGAGCACAAAACCGATCTTTTCCAGCAGCTCCATATTTGCGTCCACCAGGTCGCGGATCTCAGTGGCGATATAAGGGGGGATATCTATCACCAGGGGGATGATCAGCTTTTGGCGCACAGCCGGAGCGCCGCCGGTGCGGTGGATCAGCTTTTCATAGAGGATGCGCTCATGGGCGGCGTGCTGATCGATGATCACCAGTCCGTCTTCTACCTGCACAAAGATATATGTACTATGAAGTTGCCAGGGATTGATGTATTCCTCTTCGTTTTTGAGAAGCAAATCGTAGGGCAACGTATCATTGGGTAAATCGGGGAAGATCTCCTGCTGTTCCTGTCCTTCCGAAACATGAGGATTCACGATGGGAATGGGCTTTGGGGAAGGCTGCGGGGTTTGCTTGAAAAGGTCATCCTGAAAGAGATTGGCGTGTTCCTTTTTGTATTCGGCATAGTGCGGGATTTCGGTCTTTTGCACAAAGATATCCCTCTCCAGAGAACTGGCTCTGGGGGAAGAGGGCGGATCCATAAACTTGCTGCGGGCTGAGGCAAATTTGTCGTCTTCATAGCGCCTCAGAGAGCGGGAAATAGTCTCAAAGATCAGAGAGTGAACCCGCTGTTGCTCGCGGAAACGCACTTCATTCTTAGTGGGGGAGACGTTCACGTCGATCTGGGTCGCAGGGACTGTGATAAAGAGGATATAAGGCGGGGTGCTGCCTCGCATCCAGGCGCGGGTCTTGGCCACAAAGGGCTCATAGGCACTCTTGATGCTGTGTTTTACGGTCTTGTCGTTGATAAAGCGTCCGTTGATGAAGACGTAGCGGGCGTCAATCAGCTTGTCATTGCGCTCTTCCAGACCAAAGATGTAACCGCTGACAGAATAGCCCCCATTTTCACCGGAGACCTCGATGATGTCGTCATTGAAAAACGTGGAGCCAAAGATGTCACTCATGCGCTGATCACGGCTTTCACTGGCCACATAGTTCAGCTTTTCCCGGCCGTCTGCGATCAGCTTGTAGCTTATCTGAGGGTAAATAATGGCCTGGTAATGAAAGTATTTTAGGATGTGGCGCAGTTCAACCGCTGGTGTGCGCAGGAACTTACGGCGGGCGGGGAGGCTCTTGAAGAGGCCACGCACCCAGATGGTGGTGCCGGGATTTGAGGAGGTCTTTTGCACATCCCTGAGCTTGCCTGCATTGATATCAATGCGCACGGCCACTTCGTTGTCGCGAGTCCGCGTGAGCAGAGAAAAGCTGGAGACCGAGGCAATGGAGGGCAGAGCCTCGCCGCGAAAGCCCAGAGAGCTGATGTGGACGATGTCATCCACAATGCGGATCTTGCTGGTGGCGTAGCTTTCCAGGGCCAGCATGGCGTCGTCGGCGCTCATGCCGCTGCCGTTGTCTATCACCTGGATCAGGTCCTTGCCGCCATTTTCAATGATCACGGTGACGGCATCAGAACCGGCGTCAATGCTGTTTTCCACCAGTTCCTTTACCACAGAGGCGGGGCGCTCTATCACCTCGCCGGCTGCGATCTTGTTACGAACGTCTTCAGAGAGTATATTTATCTTTGCCATGATCAGTATCTGAAGATTGATCCGTTGGTAAATTCACGGATGATAGAATTGTAAGGGACCTTGGAGTCATCGATGTCTTTGACGTGGCTGAGCAGGCGCAGCAATCTGCGGGATTCGGTGTATGCAGAGGATCTGGAGGAGACGTGGTGCAGCATCTTCCAAACGTGTTTCTTTAGCACTCCCAGTTCATAAGTGAGGCTGCTATTGAACATATAATCTGCGTTTTCCTGATAGGGAAAGATGTTTTTCTCTTCTCCCTCACGCACATCACGCCAGCGAACGAGGGTCTCATCCGCGGTGTATCCGCGATACTGGTGATCACGAATGATCCTGCGCAGGAGGCGGCAATCCGTGGTGGGGATGCGGTTGTGATTGTCTATATTAAGCTGATTCAGAGCTGAGATATAGATACTCACTTTGCGGTCATCAGGGATGGATGCAGTGAGCTCTCTATTGAGCCCATGAATCCCTTCCATGATGATGATAGTATCTTTGGCCAGCTTGATGAAGTGATTGCTGGGGCGGCGCATTCCGCGGGTGAAGTCATAGTGCGGAAGCTCGATCTCTTCTCCTTGCAAAAGCTGATTGATCTGAAGGTTCAGATAGTCCAGGTCAATGGAGTAGATGGACTCAAAATCATAGTCACCGTTGGCCTTGCGCGGAGTTTTGTCCCGATTGAGAAAGTAATCATCCAATCCGATAACGATTGGCTTGGCTTTGCTGGCCTGCAATTGCACGCTGAGGCGTTTGGCAAAGGTCGTCTTGCCCGAAGATGAAGGGCCGGCGATCAGGATCAGCTTCACGTGCTCATGCTTGACGATATCGGCTGCAATCTCGGCTATCTTCTTCTCATGCAGGGCTTCCTCCACCAGGATAAATTGAGA
>CAZWUD010000211.1:0-2665 GCA_964637055.1 uncultured Candidatus Cloacimonadota bacterium | reverse complement strand
GGCGGTGACGACCGCCGCAATGGTATATCGGCTCATGTCTTTGGGAGCTTTCTTCACCTCATCTTCAGAGCTCAGCTTGAGCACATCCCGTTTGCTTTCGCGGTTCAGATGCACCAATTGGCTGATGATGATACTGGTGATGATCAGGGCAGAAAAAACCACCAACATTCCCACCATTGTCACGTTCCATCCAAAGAGCACCCGGTCTTCTCTGAATTCCTCTTCAGCCGTTTTCACATGCTCCAGGCTGATGCCCAAAGCCTGGATGGACTGATGGTCCCAGGATTTGTCCAGAGGGTCATCATTGCCCAGCATGGCCTTAAACTTTTTGATGGGGATATTCAACCCGGCGCAGATTTCTGTGATGGTACTCAGCTCATTGAATCCATAGTCCACCGTTTGCAGGGCCAGAAACGCCCTGTATGGACTGATTTCCAATTGCTTGAGCGTCCGATCGTCCAAAAAGGTGTTTTCCGGTTCCAAAAAGAGCGCTCTTTTCCAGGCTCCAAAGTCATCTATCTCCAGCTTACTGGCTGCATCGCGCAGAGTGTTTGAATCCCGAATTCCATATTCGGATTGCACCTCCGCTTCCCTAGCCTGAACCAGAGAGTCATTGATACCATTGATGACAACCGGATCCTCCGCCTGAGCCATGAGGATCAGCGGCAGGATGAGCAGTGCAAAGCAAAGTATTTTATGCATTATCTCACCTTAAAGCGGGATGTTTCCGTGTTTACGCGGCGGGATGCTGTCTTTTTTGTTAGCCAGCATCTCCAAAGCCCGAATCAGCCTGAAACGCGTCATAGCCGGCTCGATGATGTCGTCCACATATCCACGCTCCGCAGCACGGTAGGGATTGGCAAAGGTTTCGCGGTATTCATTTTCACGATCCTTGAGCACTTGCTTGGGATCATCACTGGCCTGGGCTTCTCTGCGGAAGATCACTTCCACGGCACCGGCAGGACCCATCACAGCGATCTCGGCTGTGGGCCAGGCATAGACCAGGTCCGCACGCATGTGACGGCTGTTCATCACGCAATAAGCACCGCCATAGGCTTTGCGCAGGATCACCGTGATCTTGGGCACTGTCGCCTCGGCAAATGCGTAGAGCAATTTCGCTCCGTTGCGGATGATACCGTTGTGCTCCTGAGAGGTTCCAGGCAGGAATCCGGGCACGTCTTCAAAGACGACCAGCGGGATATTGAAGGCATCACAAAAGCGCACAAAGCGAGCTGCTTTGGTGGATGCATCGATGTCCAGCACACCGGCCAGTACTCTGGGCTGATTTGCCACCACGCCCACGGAATGTCCGTTCAGCCGGCCAAATCCCACCACGATGTTCTGAGCATAATTGCCCATCACCTGCATAAATTCTCTTTCGTCCATCACGGGATAGATCACATCCAGAATGTCGTAAGGTTTGTTGGGATTATTCGGAATCACCTCATCCAGTTCCGCACAGACTCTGGTGAGAGGGTCAGAATTCGGGAATACCGGAGGGTCTTCCATATTGTTGCTGGGCAGATATGAAAGCAGCTTTTTGATCAACATCATAGTGTCTTCTTCGCCGTCGGTCATAAAGTGAGCCACGCCGCTTTTGCTGGTATGGACCTTGGCTCCGCCCAGATTTTCCGTGGTAACGATTTCATTCAGGACGGTCTTGACCACCTTGGGACCGGTGACAAACATATAACTATTATGCTTTTCCATCACCACAAAGTCTGTAATGGCAGGGGAATAGACTGCACCACCGGCGCAGGGGCCCAAGATTGCCGATATCTGCGGGATCACTCCACTGGCCATCACGTTGCGCCAAAAGATCTCCGCATATCCGGCCAGAGCGTCCACACCTTCCTGGATGCGGGCACCGCCCGAATCGTTGAGTCCGATCAGCGGACGTCCGTTTTTCAGCGCCATATCCATCACCTTACAGATCTTTTCGGCATGGGTCTTGGAAAGCGATCCGCCTATAACCGTGAAATCCTGGGCAAAGAGATAGACCACGCGGCCGTTGATGGTGGCCGATCCAGTCACCACTCCGTCCCCGTCATAGACTGTTTCTGCCAAGCCAAAATATTGGCATTGATGCCTCACAAAAAGGTCAAATTCTTCAAAACTGTCCGCATCCACCAGCAGGTCAATGCGTTCGCGTGCCGTAAGCTTGCCCTTTTGATGCTGACTGGCAATGCGCTTTTCACCGCCACCCAGCCGGGCTTTCTGCTTGCGAATCCTCAGCTTGTCGAGGGGGTTGGTTTTCTCCACTTTCTTATATCCTCTTTTTTACATTATTTAAGGAATAACATTAGTGCCATTTTTACTGGGCGCACTTTTGAGTAAAGAGAAATCTGCAATAACACGTAATAACCCTGTAAAAACTCAGGCAGGAAGCCAAAAAGTACTCCAGCACCCTTTCCATTCTCAATCCTCAATTCTCAATTAACCCAACACCCCTCAATCGGATAAATCTGCGTTTTTCATCTGCGCCTTTATCTGCGCTATCTGCGTGAAACCGCCGGCACTCCAGCACCACAGCACTCCAGCACCGTAATTCATAACACAAAAAAACACTCTATACACTTCAAAGAACAAATAAATGATAGCCTCTAAACAACTATCATTATACATTTTACATTCTAAATTCTACATTCCATTTTCAATTCTCAAT
>CAZWUD010000210.1:0-2697 GCA_964637055.1 uncultured Candidatus Cloacimonadota bacterium | reverse complement strand
GAGCCGGCATGAAAATGAGCAAGCAGATCTTCGGCTGGATGATGTATGACTTTGCAAATTCGGCCTTTACTACCATCATCGTGACGGTGGTTTACAGCGTTTATTTTGTAAACGTGGTGGTAGGTGGCGATGCTGGTTATGGAGAGATGCTCTGGGGGAGAGCAATCGGGATATCGATGACGATGGTAGCCCTCACTGCTCCGATCATGGGGGCAATAGCGGACTATTCCCGCTCCAAAAAGAAGTTTCTCTTTATCAATTGCTATCTGACGGTCATCTTCACGGCACTGCTGTATTTTGTGGGGGAAGGGCAGATCTCACGCGGCATGATCTTCTTCATCATAGCGAATTTTGGCTTTAACTCTGCCAATGTCTTTTATGACGCCTTTTTGCCGGAGATCACCACCCATGAAAACATCGGCAAAGTATCCGGTTTTGGCTGGGCTTTGGGATACGTGGGCGGTCTTTTGGCACTGGTTTTGTCTTTTCTTTTGATCAAATATGACGTCCGGCTTGTATTCCCGATGATTTCGCTGCATTTCTTTATCTTCAGCCTTTTCACCTTTTTCTGGCTCAAAGAAGTGAGAAGGCCTTCCAAGCGCACGAACTACTTCAAGGTCGCTTACCGCAGGATCGCGGGCTCTTTGAAAAACATGAAGCAATATCCTCAGCTCATAAGGTTTATCGTGAGCTATTTTATCTACAATGATGGCATTACGACCGTGATCGTCTTTGCCTCGATCTATGGCATCACCCGCTTTAATATGAGCACATCGGATATGCTGATCTACTTTATGCTGGCACAGTTTACGTCGATCTTGGGCTCAGCTCTCTTTGGATGGCTGACGGACAGGAAGGGAGTGAAGCTATCCCTCTCTATTTCCCTTTTGATATGGGTACTTGTAGTATTTTGGGCCTTTTTCTGCTCATCAGCCAAAGAGTACTATTTTGTGGGGCTGGTAGCAGGACTTGCGATCGGTAGCAGCCAAGCAAACAGCCGAACCATGCTTTCCCTGCTCACCCCCAAAGACAGGCAGGCAGAGTTCTTTGGTTTTTATACCTTGACAGGCAGGCTGTCTTCTATAATTGGACCCATGCTGTATGGATGGATAGCACTCGTGACAGGGGACATCCGCTATTCAATCCTGTCTTTGTTAATGTTCTTTATTACGGGCTGGATCGCATTGCAATTTGTGAATCCCCAAAAAGGTATCATGGATGCGGCCCGGAAGATTGCTACATAATAATCTATGGAGGAAACAATGAAAAAGATTACGATACTGCTGGCAGCATTGGCCTTGATAACGATGCTGCTGTTCCTTGCAGGCTGCGGCAGCAAGCAAGATACCCTGTATATATTTAACTGGAGTGACTACATCGATCCCCAGTTGATCCAGGAGTTTGAAGAAGAATACAATTGCAAAGTGCGCTACAGCACTTTTGATTCCAACGAAAACATGCTCACCAAAGTCAAGAGCTCCACTCAGTCCTTTGACATCATTTTCCCCAGCGGAGATCATGTGACAATACTCAACGAATTGGGCATGCTGGAAGAGCTGGACAAAAGCAAGCTGACCAATTATGATAATCTGGACAAATCCTTGCTGAAGATGGCAAATTTCTTTGATGAGGGAAATACACATTCCATCCCATACGCTTGGGGACTCACCGGCTTGATGTATAACAAGCAGTATGTGCCCGAAGAGATTGTGGCTTCCGGTGGATGGAATATTTTGGGAGATTCTTTCTTTGAAGGGAAAAACAAAATTACCATGCTGGATGATGCCCGTGAAGTGATCGGTGCAGCCCTTATCTACCGGGGATTTTCGGTGAACGACACCTCTTTGGAAGCGCTGGAAGCGGCGCATGACGCACTCAAAGTATGGGATAGCAATATCACCCAATTTGACAGTGACTCATACAAAAACGAAGTGCAAGACGGCACCACCTGGCTGGCTCAGGCTTACAATGGCGACGCTATGCAACTGATGGCGGATAATGCCGACCTGGAATTTATCCTTCCCAAAGAAGGTGCAGCCATGTGGATGGACAATATGGTCATGCTAAAATCTTCTCAGCAAAAGGAATTGGCATACGCGTTTATGAACTTCATGCTGGATGCCGAAAACGCCAAACGCAACTCTGAATACACCATGTATCCCAGTCCCAATAGAGCCGCTATGAAGATGATGGGAGAGGAATTTATGAACAACCCGATCATCAATCCGGATGATGAATATCTGGACAAATGTTATATGATCGAATATCTGGGCGAAGCGATCCGGAGCATTGATCATATCTACGAAAGCATCAAAATGAACTAAAGGACATATAAATAATGGACAATCTCGGCTCACTCAATCGTAGCCATTACAGCACAGCTCTCAGTGCCACAGAAATCGGCCAGACCGTCACCGTGATGGGCTGGGTTCACCGTCGCAGGGATCTGGGTGGATTGATCTTTATCGATCTCAGAGATGTGAAAGGCATCATCCAGATCGTGATCCATCCCGAACAGAAAGAGATCTTTGCGGTTGCAGAAAAAGTGCGTAATGAATATGTGATCGCCGTGACGGGCAAGCTCACGTGCAGAGAAGAAGGGAATATCAATCCGAATATGCCCACCGGGCAGTGGGAGATAGCTGCAGAGCAGTTTTATCTCTTGAATGACACTCCGGCTTTGCCGATTCAGATTGA
>CAZWUD010000209.1:0-2723 GCA_964637055.1 uncultured Candidatus Cloacimonadota bacterium | reverse complement strand
GTTTCATATTTACTCCCACTATTATAATATATTTTACCAATTACCACTGATTCCCGCTTTGAGGTATGGATCTTGTTCCTCTTTCATCACGGGTCGCGGCATCAGGTTTGCTGTATAGGTAGATCCGCCATAAGAATAGCGAATGTTCTTATCATTTATCTCAAGAATCTTACGACCGGCTACCATCTCACCCACTCGTGCTTCATGAAGGGCGTCCTGGTATTCGATGTAGGCAATCTTGTTTCCATATTCGTCAATGGCGGTAGTGGCCAGGCGGAATATATTGCGCACTTTCTCCTGAAACTCTTTGAGGCGGTCGACGTTGTCTTTGATGATATTACCCTGGCGAAGGGGATCCTTGCGGGCATTAAAGACAAATTCTTTCCGATCCTGGATGGAATTTTCGATGGTGCGGATCCGGCTCATGAGTGTATCGGTCACAGATTCCTTAATATGCACGGAGCTTTCGGGAATGCTGGCGATATTGCGGTCCATCACCACAAGACGGCCGATCATGATACCGATAAGGATCACGATAAGGGCAATAGCGAGGTCTTTTACAAATCTGTATTGCATCTTACGCCTCCTTTCTCACTTTGAATATGGACAATTCAAGCAAAACCCGATAGCGAGAAGCAGCATTAGCTGCTCTTTCTTCATCGGTCACTTGGGCAGGGCTGATATCCAGGGTCTGGACTTTGATGATATTATCCTGAGATTCCAGATCCGAGATAAAGCGGCCAATCTGCACATAAGTGGCTTCCAGTTCCAGATTAAAAGTAGTCTCAATCAGATTTTGTTGTGACCATTTATTTGTGTCTGACATCTTATTGATTGCGATCTGACGCTCGTGCGCCATATCTCCGATAACTGTCTTAAACTCGTTGATTTCATCAAATGTGAACTGCGAGGTATGGGTAAGGCTGTTATCGATGATCCTGGCAAATTGGCTGAGCTCCTGATCCATGATCCGGGCGCTGTTCAGTTGTTCCTGAGTAGTCTTAATGCGCTCGTCGTGATCACTGATCTTTCGCAGATTGCCATCGAGGGTGCTGGCGGTGAGCATAATGAAGGCCACTGTGGCCACTAACATTACGAGGATCAGGATAAGGTATCTATCTCTCATCGTCTACCTCCTGCTGCACTGGCTGTATAGCACTCTATGACAAATTCAAAGATAGCAGTGTCTTTGATCACTTGCTTGATCACCTGTCCACTCTTGATCTCCGGGAAATCATTGGATATTTCGGGATTGGATTTCAAGCGTTGGATAAACTCGTCGATCAAATCAAACTCCTTTACTTTGGCGTCGATTTCGGTGATGCCGTTGATGGTAAGTACTCCATTGGCATAGCTGAATTTGCGAACCGCCAGTTTATCGTCGATCTCAGCGCCCAATGCCACCATCTTCCGAGCCCAAAAGATTCGGTTGTTGAAGGTTTCGGCAAGGCGGTCCAGATCGTCTGAAGACAAATAGTCGCCGCTGGTACGGTAATTTTGCAGCTCATCTTGAATCTCAGTGAGATAATTCTGACGCGCATCCAGCTTGCTTTTGGTATTGTTCAGAATATAGAACCAACCGGCTATTACCAGGATGAAGCATATTACAAAGAAGATCGCGGCATTTCTAAATGTGCGTGCTTCTCGTTCTCTCTCCAGCCTTTGTTCACCGTATTTGTTTAGGTTAATCTTAAAGTAGAAATCGTATTTCATTAGTATCCCCCTACTCCATCCGCATTGCCAAGCCAATGGCAAGGGCAAGTTGTGGATCCTTCTTGTCTTGGAATTTTTCCGGCATTTCCACGTTTATGAATGGCATGAAGATTTCCGTAGGTACATTCACTTTATCCTGCAGGTATTCCGCCAGGCCTTTGGTCTTGGCGCCACCACCCATCAGGTAGATCTTTCTGAAATCACTGTTTCCCGCTTCTTTGACATAGAAGCGCAGGGAGCGACGCAATTCTTCAGCGATGGCGTCTTCAGTGGACTTTTCAGTGATGTCAAGCATGCTGATCGTCTGAGCCGTAGGATTGTTGGGGTCATCCAACAGACCGAATTCGAACTTGTGTTCTTCGGCTTCTTTCCATTCGAGTTGACGTTTGCGCATGATATCCGTGGTGAAATTGTATCCACCATAAGGAATATCCCGGGCAAAGAACTTCGATTCAGGGCCCCAGATGACCATGTTTGTTCGGTGAGCTCCCACGTTGAGCAGCACATACACACCGTCTTCGACAAAGGCATTAAGCGCAAAGCTATTTGCCACTGCCAGAGAGTCGATGTCGACAATGTGCGGGTTTAGCCCGGCGGTTCCCAGGACGTTTGTATGCTCATTGAGCAGCTCTTTGGAAGTAGCGGCCAGGAGGATATTCATATTGTTAGTCTTTTCCTCCACGGACAGCACTTGATAGTCGAGCACCATATCAGAACCACTGATAGGGATGTGTTTTTTGGCTTCAAAGAAGAGGGCGGATTCGAGCTCATCATCCGGCAGAAAGATAGTCTTGATCTGCTTGATGCTGGTATTGTCTCCGCCAACTGATGAAACCAGGTGTTTGATTTTTTTGGGTGTTATCCTCAGAGTCTTCAGCATCTCCACGATCACCGGAGCATAACGCTCGGGACGTAGATCGCTGAGAACATACTCCACCCCCTGAGGTACAGTTGGACGCACCTCATAGTTCAAGAGCTTGAAGCCATCATGAAGCTTTTTGAGGTGTACG
>CAZWUD010000208.1:0-2726 GCA_964637055.1 uncultured Candidatus Cloacimonadota bacterium | reverse complement strand
TGGCCACGGTGGATCACGGCACCGCCCTCTCGGTGATCCGTCAGGCGCATCTGCAAAAAAAGGATATTTTCGTCTATGTGGATGAGACCCGTCCCCGCCTGCAGGGAGCGCGTCTGACCGCTTTTGAGCTCGAGCAGGAAGGCATCCCCCACGCCATCATCACAGATGCCGCTTCGGGCTATTATTTTTGGAAAAAAGAGATAGATCTGGTGATCACCGGGGCCGACCGCATCTGCCTCAATGGCGATATTGCCAATAAGATCGGCACCTATGAAAAGGCTGTGATGGCCGATGCTCACGGGATTCCCTTTTATATCGCCGCTCCCTTTAGCACTTTCGATTTTTCCTGCGCCAAAGCGGAGAAGATCCCCATCGAATTCAGGGACGAAAGCGAGATCAAAACGCTGGATGGCAAGCCGATTGCAAATCCCGGATCCCCAGCTCTGAACCCCGCTTTTGACCTCACTCCGGCGCGCCTCATCACCGGCATTATCACCCCAAATGGTATTTTTGCAGCCCCGGAAGCTGCGCAGAAGGTGCAATTATGACTCGTTGTGACATCATCATCAAAGGCGGCAGCATCGTCACTATGGATGCAGGTTACCGCATATTAGAAGAGCATTTCATCGCGATCTCAGAGGGCAAAATCATCCAGATTGCGCCCCTGGATCAGATCAAAGACTTCAAAGCCAAAAAGCAGATTGATGCATCAAGTTGCCTGATCACTCCGGGCTTTATAAATACCCATAGCCATCTGGGCATGAGCTATTTTCGCGGTCTGGCGGATGACCTTCCTCTCAAGACCTGGTTGGGTGATTACATCTGGCCCCTGGAGACCAAGATGCTGAGTGGGGATTTCATCTATGACGCTTCTCTACACGGCGCATCCGAGATGATCAAAGAAGGCATCACTTTTTCAAACGACATGTATTTTCACAAAGATCGCGTGGCGGAGGCCTGCGTCAAAGCCGGCTTGCGGGTCAATGTCAGTCAGACCGTTATCGGTGAAGCAGGTAGCCTGGAGATGGAAGATAATATCCGCAGTTTGCGCGAATTTAAAGAAGAATACCGGGATCAGGACCTGGTGGATTGCAGCCTGGCCCCCCACGCCATTTATACCTGTTCCGGGGAGACTTTGAAGGGCTGCGCCGATGCTGCCATCCAAAATGACTGGCTGATCCACACCCACCTCTCGGAGACCCGTCAGGAACTGGAAGATTGCCTCAAAATCCACAATATGCGCCCTTTGGACTATCTGGAAAAACTCGGATTTTTGGAGGCACGCTGCGTCTTTGCGCACTGCGTCTGGTTGAGTAATGCCGAGATCCAAAAGATGAGCGGAAGCCGCTGCAGCGTATCGCTTTGCACGGATAGTAATCACAAATTGTCAAACGGCACAGCTCCACTCAAAGAGATGCTTGATGCAAGCCTGACGCTGAGCCTGGGCACCGATAGCGTGGCCAGTAACAACAATCTGGACATCCTGGAAGAGCTCAGTTTTCTGGCCAAACTTCACAAAGGAATCAATCACGATCCCACCTTGCTTCCGGCCAAAGAGGCCTTTTCGCTACTCACCATCGAGGGCGCCAGAGCTTTGGGCCGGGCCGGGGATCTGGGCAGTATCGAGATCTCCAAACAGGCGGATATCAATATCATAGACATCGGAAATCTGAAATCCCAACCCATCTATGATCCCTATTCCCATCTGGTTTATGCCATTGGTTCAGAGCAGATTCGGGATCAGCTAATTGCCGGCAGGATCACGATGCAAGATCGCAAACTGCAAAATGTAAATGAGCGTGATTTGATCCAAACGGCAAAGCAATACAAAGAGCATATCCTCAAGGAGATGCAAAAGTGAGAATGATCAAAAACCGCCGCGCTTATCATGATTATATCATCGAACAAAAATATGAAGCAGGCATCGCACTGAAGGGCACCGAGATAAAATCCATCCGCGCCGGTATGATCAATTTTAAGGACAGTTTTGCCCGCATCAAAGATGATGAATGCTGGCTCATGAATTTTCACATATCCCCTTGGGAAAAGGCTAGTTACTTCAATCACGAAGCGGAGCGGCCACGGCGATTGCTGCTGCACAAACACGAGATTCGCCGCCTGAGGAGCAAGGTGGATGAAGGCGGAATGACGCTGGTGCCGCTGGAGATCTATATCAACGAACAGGGACGCTGCAAATTGACCCTGGCGCTGGCTAAAGGTAAAAAGACATACGATAAACGTGATGCCTTGCAGAAAAAGGATATGCAGCGGGAGAAAGAGCGGGCGCTGAGCGTGAAAAATTATAGTTCCTCGTAGCTCCAGCTGCGGATTGACGGGAGATTTTTTGGGTAACACGCAGCCATTCTCAATCCTCAATTCTCAACCCTCTCAACCTCCTCAACCTTTTTAATCGTAATAATCCATTCAATCGGTCAGATCTGCGTTCTATTTATCCGGCGCTTTATCCCACTCAGCTTCATCCAAATTTCATCTCACTTTCCTCCTCTGGCCAGAGCTTTATCTTGTGATAAACCTTATTTTATACCAATTGCAATAGCCGGGGACTTAGGGCGGGTCTCTTTGTGTGATACGCGGCGGTAGGTGCTTCAACGCATACTACTGCACGGTTTCGGATCGGAACTACGGCAGCGCTATGAATTGGAGTTCAAGACGGCTAAGTAAGCTCGAAATTAGCTCAAGTTTGACGCCGTCTTGGACTTCAATGT
>CAZWUD010000207.1:0-2733 GCA_964637055.1 uncultured Candidatus Cloacimonadota bacterium | reverse complement strand
CTTGGTCAGTGAACTTGCTAAGTTCAGCAACAGAGTCATTATAATTTACTGTAAAGATGACAATTCCTCCATCTGGGCATTCTTTGATGCTTTCAACACCTACGGGCGGAATGTTGCTGATTAACTCACCTATACAATTCCCGTCAGGACTAACAATAGCAACATTATAATCTTCTGATTGGCGAAGGTACGCAACCACATAACTGTTACCATTGGAATGGGAAGTCTCTTTAAGGAGCAAGTCACATGGCACGTCTGAGTTAGATCGGATTGTCCAGAGCGAATCACCTGCAGATGAACACTTATACATTGCATCCCCCATGTTTGTTAACGCGGTAAAGCTGCCGTCGTTGGTGATGGAAATGGATTCAAAAACTGGCATAACTGACGATACATTTCCACATTGAGATTGCCAGGTAACCTCAAATTGGAAATTGGTCTTGATCACAGCGGGGCTGAGTGGGCTATCACTTGCAAACACCAGGCCATCATTGACTATCACCGCATCATTTAGTGAAGCATCAAATCCGTTCTGATCAGGGAAACTGTAGTGCTCCAGGTGGTTGAGTTCGCTATCGAAGACATCCATACAGGAATATCCCTGATAAGAAGCAATACAGTAATAGCGGTCAATACCGTTTGATAAGATGATGTTGTAGGGGGTGAAGTGCTCATAAATTCTACGCCAGACCACTTCCCCATTTTCGTCGATCTTCCAGAAGATGTTGGTCATCATGACTGGTGCATCATATTCATGAGATGCGTAGATAAATTCCGCGTGACCTTGCAGTAGATAGCCACCGCCCAGGGCAGGGATAACATTGTAAGCGTTGCCAGAAGTGCTTGTATAGGCACTTTGGCACACATCCACCCAAGCATAGTGTCTTATCCAGCTCTGTCCTGCAAGCAGGCTGAAAGACACTATAAGCAGCAGGGTAATGATTGAGAACATTTTCATCTTTTCATCCTTAAAGTAAAGAATCTTAGGTTCTGTTACATTTGTGGCATATAGTATGCCGACTATTCTTCGACGTTAGATGCAGAACCACCCAGATTCAGTCTAACCGCTCAGCATTGTAGCTCTGCTTGCACTTGGCTGGATGTCAAAGCCAGGTGTGGGCAGCCCTGATTTGATCAGCAGCCATTTCTTTGAACTATCTACCTGTTATTGAGCTTCTCCTTGGCCAAGTGAAGAAACTCAAGCCCGAGGTAATTCTTACAAGCTGGAGCTTCTTGTCAAGTTAAGTTTTGCTACGCTGGCTGTCGGTTCGGCGACCGACCCTACACCAATAATTCGTGTAATTCGTGGACTTTTATTCTCTATCCGTGTAAACTCGTACTCATCCGTGGAAAGAAAAACCCCGAAACGAGCGTCAGCTCTAACACCTAACACCTAAAACCTAACACCTGGGCGAAGCCCCATTCGTGGAAAACTCAGAAAGCGGCTGCCTTGCGACCTCCCGTACAAGGTCGCTATGGGCAAGCGACCATACCAGCCCTGCCTCTCCAAAAGCAGCATCCAAGAGATAAACGACTTCTTTGCAGACTTCTACCTTGCCCACAACCGCAAAACGCTCAAGCTGAAGAGCCTGAGCGTCTTGGAACAGTTTTATCTCTGATCTTCAGAGCATTACCGCTCACTTCATCACGCAAAACTTGCTGGTTGCTTGTTGTTTGCCGCTGGTAACACGGCACATGTAAATTCCGTTTGCGAGTGAGGATGCAGGAAGCTGATGAGTTCTTGTTCCCAACAGGGCTGGATATGTCTCTTTATAGACAGATTGGCCTTTGATATTGAAGATCTCGACCGTGACTTGCTCAGACCCGCTTGGAGTCTTGGATTGTAATTCGATGTTAAGTGTATTATCAGCCCATGTGATGGGATTGGGGCTGAGTTTCACTACAAGATTATCTGAGATGCTGGGGATAGCGGGATCATCGTTGGCTACCGTGGTGTCTTCAAGCTGTGGATTTCCCGCATACACCCAGACAAATCCATAGTAGGTGCCCTGAGGCCAGGGGTCGTACTCGTGTGGTGCAGCCACAGCGATATCATCATAACCGTCACCGTTGAAGTCTCCCGTTACCAGCCTCCAGCCGTAATATTCATGTCCACCGGGATTACTTACGGTCAGATCTGCAGTTCCGTTCACGTTTTGCTTGCCTAACCAGACTGCAAAACCTCTTCTAAAGCAAGCTCCGGCTACATCACTATAGCCATCACCATTAAAGTCACCATAAGCCAGAGACTGTTGGAATTCGCCACCATACCAGGGAGGATCCATATTGAAGCTGGGAACTTCATAATCTATTTCCTGGCTTCCCAGCCATGCATGCATTCCATCATCGGTGATATAGCCCATGAAGTCGTCATAGCCATCGCCATTCATGTCTCCCAAAGGCTTGCTGCCTCTGGATACTCCATATTGGCAATAGATAAAGGAGATGGGGTTATCGAAATTACACTCGGCATTACCATAATAGAGCCGGATCAGATTGTGGGTGGGATTTCTCTGAGGGGTGGCAAATGCCGAAGTGAAATCGTCGTAGCCATCATTGTTGATATCGCCTATGCCGTGAATACATGATGCATAGGAGGGACTAATTTCACCAGAAGAGACAATCTGTTCTTCAAATGAGCCCCCAAAGATTACTGAATGTCTTCTCTCGCGGGTCAGTTCATGCGTATAATAGAAACCCATGTCATCATAGCCATCACCGTTTACATCACCC
>CAZWUD010000206.1:0-2828 GCA_964637055.1 uncultured Candidatus Cloacimonadota bacterium | reverse complement strand
GCTATGCAAACCGCTACAAAAAGTTCAGCTATGGCCTGACTCCCAAGCTCTACACCTCATCAATCGATGGGGATACAGAGATGGGCTTTGGGCTGGATCTGGGCGCCAAATACGATATCAACCAATATCTGGAAGCAGGGCTCATGATCCGGGATATCTACGGAGATCTTGCCGATGACCGCATCCCATATCAAGTGCAGGCCGGCGTGACCGCCTATCCATTTCTGAGCGTGACCCTGGCCGGAGATCTCTGCTATCAGCAGGATGAGGATCCATATTTGGTCTTCGGAGCCGAATATTGGGCTACCATCGGCAAAGACCCCGAAGCAGATTCTCAGCTATCGGTGATAAATGTGAGAGAACGCAGTGCCTGGGCAGATCTCTTCTCCCAGTTCCAGACCGGATTGAGGGTTGGCTTCAATGACAGCCGTTTTTCCGCCGGAGCAGGCATCCGCTTCCGCAATTTCCAGATAGATTATGCATATCGCATTGGAAATCATGATATCTTTGGCGATGATCATCTGCTCGGTCTGATTCTCAGATTCTGAGGAGGTGAATGTGACTAAGCTCTTGAATACAAGAAAACTGCTGATCCTCATATCCTTTGCCGCCGCAATCGGCATCCTGGCCGCCATCGGCCTTCAGGGTGAACGCTATGCGATCAGCGGGATCGAATACTATCAACGCGGTGATTATCAGAATGCCATCAGGGATTTCCTGGCTGCAGACAGAGCCGCAAATTCCCAGGTGCCCCAATACCATTTCTGGCTGGGTCGCCTCTATATAGCTCAAAACGATACCTTGAATGCAAGTGCCTGGCTGAATAAGTACCTGCAAACCGAAGATCCTGAGTTTCGTGAGGATGCCCGGAACTATCTGAAGATCATCCACCGCCAGCACCGCATCTTTGAGAAGGTTTCCCTGCGCAGCATACCAAGATATCTGCAAAGCCGAAATTCGGATTACGGCGCTGTGGTGAGCCCGGACGGCAAGTGTCTATATTACACCTCGCTCAGCCCTGCCCGCACTGAAAAAGAGAACATCTGGCGCTCGGAACGGCTCGCCACCGGATGGGGAAGACCCTATCTGGTAGAGGAGCTCAATACGGACAAAAACGAGGCTCTGGGGTCATTCTCCTCGGATGGGCAGATTGCATACCTCTTTGGAAATTACAAACGCGGTCAGATCGACGGCGATATCTACAGCTCTGTCCTGAGAAATGGCAAGTGGCAAGACCCCCAGCCTGTGGATGAAGTGAATTCGCCCTATGTGGAAGCTCATCCCTATGTGTACAATGATGAAGTGATGTTTTTCACCTCCTCCCGCGAGGGGGGACAGGGCAAGTTTGACATCTGGGTCAGTGAATTTGACGGTGCTTCCTGGGGAGAACCGGTCAATCTGGGCCCTGTGATCAATAGTCCGGGAAATGAGCAGACTCCGTTTCTCACTTACGACGGCAGGACCCTTTTCTTTGCCTCGGATCATCACCCCGGCTTCGGCGGTTTTGACCTCTTCAAAGCGGTCAAGTTAGGTGAGGGCTGGCAGGATTGGTCTCTGCCGGAAAACCTCGGTTTACCGGTGAATTCCATCCGCAATGACCGTGCCTTTTTCCACATCCCGGGTTCAAACGAAGCCTTCGTGAGCACGGACAGAGCCGCTGATGGCTTTGAAAAGTTCATGAATATCAGCCTCAGATATTCCTCTCCTCCATCTTATCTGGTGGAAGACGAAGTCACAGGTGAAGAGATCGTGGTGGTGGTCACTCCTCAGGGCGACATTCCTGAAGATGAAATTGACCCCAGCGCTGCGGTCCCGGAAGAGGAGCAATACGTCACTGTCGGTGGAAGGCTCAGGGATCAAGACGGACGTCCGCTTGCGGGTGAGATTGAATTTAGCACCCAGATAAACTCTGAAGTTTATCGTGATGCAGCAGTGGCTGATGAAGACGGGTATTATGAGATAGAGTTACCGCTTTCGGACAGCTACACAGTCATCGTAAACAAAGAAACCTACATGCTGCACACCCAGGAGCTACCCCTAGATTCAGCAGAGGATGTGCGGCTGGATATCGTTTTGGAGGAATTGGAGCTGAACAAAGTCTTCAGCTTTGAAAATATCCTCTTCAAATTTGACAGCGCTGTGCTCAAATATGAAGCCTATGCCGTCATGGATGAGATCGTGCTGACCATGCTGAATAATAGCTGGCTCAAGCTGGATATTGCCGGGCATACCTGCGATATAGGCAGTGAGAGACACAATCTCAAGCTCTCCAAAGCGCGCTCTGCTGCGGTCTTTGCCTACCTGATAGAAAAAGGCATCGAAGCCGATAGGCTCAGCCATGAGGGCTATGGAGAATTACGTCCGCTAAACAAAAACGAAAATGAAGCCCAGCGCAAACAAAACCGTCGGGTGGAATTTACCGTGAAAAAGTAAAGCTATAATTACCCCTCAAATATA
This sequence comes from uncultured Candidatus Cloacimonadota bacterium, assembly GCA_964637055.1. Lineage (GTDB taxonomy): Bacteria > Cloacimonadota > Cloacimonadia > Cloacimonadales > Cloacimonadaceae > UBA5456. The sequence continues at coordinate 371 of CAZWUD010000206.1, read as the reverse complement.
AGGCCGGAAAGCTAAATGCCGCTCCGGCCTTTTCTATGTCCCGGATCCGGGATTTGCCGAAACTGAGGCCGGGGATGCAGGGCTCACGATTTATCTTTGCTTCTAAGCGGCCGAAAACTGCGTTTTTGAGGGCTAACGCCGGATTCCAGGGTCGGGACTCGGTATTCACATTTCCCCTAGCTCAAAAGATGAATTTGGCGTTGCAGGGTCTGTTTGATATCTGATTTTATGCCCATAAAAAGACCGTTGAACATTGTATTCATCGAATCAGCGAAAACGTCCCCAAAGCGATTTTTGCGGGATTTTAGCCAATTTTCATCATTTTTGCCCAAAATTACCGTTTATAGCCCTTAAAATGCCCCTAATCTCTT
>CAZWUD010000205.1:0-2833 GCA_964637055.1 uncultured Candidatus Cloacimonadota bacterium | reverse complement strand
ATATTATATCGAAAGCCTGGGATGTGCCAAAAGCCTCGTGGATAGCGAGCGTTTTGCTGGCATTTTAAAGTCATACGGCTTACGAGAAGCGGGGTTTCCGGAAGACGCAGATCTGGTCCTTGTGAATAGCTGCGCCTTTCTGGCCTCCGCTTTGGGTGAATTGGACGATGTGCTCTCCGAGATATTGATGGAGATCGAAGGCCAAAAGATCAAACTGGTGGTTACCGGTTGCGTGACCAAACGTGGACTTAAGGAATTTCAAGAGCTCTTTCCGGAAGTCAATAAGTGGATAGACCTCAAGGATTTTGATGCTTTTGAAAAGTATCTGGTCCGCTACTTATTGCCAAAAGGTATGCCCAAGAAACGCATAAGTGCCGGCAGAAGAGAGAAGATGCAGGAGGGTCAGTATGTCTATCTGCGGATTGCCGACGGTTGTGAAAACAACTGCAGCTATTGTACGATACCGGAAATCCGCGGCAAATTGGTCTCCGAGCCCATCGAAAAGCTGGTGGAAGAAGCCAAAGCTCTCAGCGGACGCGGCCGGGAACTGGTGCTGATCGCTCAAGACACTTGCCTTTACGGCACCGATCTCTATGGCGAAAAAGCCCTGCCCAGGTTGATTGAGGCCCTGCATGATCTGCCGGATTTTGACTGGATCCGCCTCATGTATATGCATCCTGATCACTTTGAGCCGGACTGGACCGAGCTCTGGAAGCGCTATCCCAAACTGCTGCCATATTTTGAGATCCCCATCCAGCACGTCTGCGACCGCATCATCGGCCTGATGAACCGCAAAAAGGGCTATAAGCAACTCAAAGAACTATTTGAGCATATCAAAAAGGAAGTGCCCGCCGCGGTGTTTCGCAGTACCCTGATGGTGGGCTATCCTACTGAGACGGATAAGGAGCGCGCACTTATCGATAAGTTCCTCTCCGAGGTGGATATCCTGCATGCGGGAGTTTTTGGCTATTCTCCGGAAAAGGAAGGAACTCCTTACAATCCGCCTGAGGGCTTTGACTGGCAGAAAAAGGAAAGGCTCGAGACCGAGCTGGCCATCAAGATCGGCAAGGCCAAAGAAGAGAAGATGCAGCGCTTTGTGGGCACCCGCCAGCAGATGCTGATCGAGGGTTACGATTCACAGATGAATGCCTATGTGGGCAGGCTGTGGTTCCAGGCTCCGGAGATCGACGGCATTGCCTATCTGGAAAGCGTGCCGGAAGACAGCCCCCTTTTGGTGGAAGTGGAAGTGGTGGATGCGCTTACGGATGAGCTCTGGTGCCATATAGCTGAGTCCCAATCATAAATTATCAAGGAAACATCAGATGAAAAAGAAGATCGCTTTAACCGGTATCAAACCCACCGGTACCCCGCACATCGGGAACTTTTTGGGCGCGATTCGCCCTGCATTGGAACTCAGCAAGAGCTGTGAAGCCCGTTTTTTTATCGCGGATTATCATGCTCTGAATAGCACCAGGGACCCCCAGGCTCTGCGCAATATGACCCTCGAGATCGCCGCAGCCTGGCTGGCTTGCGGCCTGGATCCATCCCGTGTGCTGTTTTATCGTCAAAGTGATGTACCCGAGACTTTTGAGCTGCTCACCATCTTGCTGGCTTTTACCCCCAAAGGTCTGATGAACCGTGCTCATGCCTATAAGGCCATGCTGCAAGCCAATGCCCAGTCCGGCAAGGATCCTGATGACGGCGTAAATATGGGCTTGTACACCTATCCAGTGCTGATGGCGGCGGATATCCTGCTCTTTGATCCCGACCTGGTCCCGGTGGGCAATGACCAATTTCAGCATGTGGAGATGGCGGCAGACATTGCTCAGGCTTTCAACCATGTCTATCAATGTGAAGGACTGAAAGTGCCGCAAGCTCTGGCTCAGGCAAACAGCAAAACCGTGGTGGGTCTGGATGGACGCAAGATGAGCAAAAGCTATGGCAATACCATCCCGCTTTTTGCCCCTGAAAAGAAACTGCGCAAGCTGGTCATGAAGATCGTGACCAATTCCCAAAGCGTGGAAGAACCCAAAGATCCCGAGACCTGCAGCGTTTTTGCGCTCTACAAGTGTTTTGCCAGTAATGCTCAGATCGAGGATCTTCGCCAGAGATATCTGGCCGGCAAAATGGGCTGGGGTCATGCCAAACAGGAGCTTTTTGAGCGCATGAACGAAGTTCTGAGCCCCCATCGCAGACGCTATGAAGAGCTGATGGCATCTCCAGAGCAGATCCATCAGGTGCTAAAAGAAGGCGCCCAAAAAGCCAGACCTCTGGCCGCAGAGAAGATCAAACAGCTCAGGCAGATCATCGGCATAGCCTGAGGCGCTATACAAAGCAAGCTATGACGGCAGAGCCCCAAAAGGTTTTGCCGTTTTTTGTGCCCATCCGGCACTTTTTGGTTGACAATATAGCCCTCTCTCCAGACCGTATAGAGATAGCCAGCAAGCGGCTAAAAGAGGTAGAGATCATGAAAATGGAAGAGCTGAATTTTTATTATAACAAATTCAAATATGGAGAGAATATCTTTCATCAGCTTATGCATAAGCGGGTTCGGAATATACTCCTGGTTTCCACTTTTTACGATGCGTTTATATTTGAGCAGGACAGCAGGCTGTCGGAGCAGATCTTTGGTGAATATCAAGAGTTAAATCTTTCCACCGCTCCGCGCATCAGATCCGTCCCCACCGGAGCGGAAGCCCTTCAAAAGCTCAAGCAGCATGATTATGACCTCGTGATCACTATGGTGCGCATCGGAGAGATCGGCCCTTTTGAATTGGCTAAAAGAGTCAAAGAGCAGCATCCGGATATGACAGTGCTTTTGCTGCTGAATGTG
>CAZWUD010000204.1:0-2853 GCA_964637055.1 uncultured Candidatus Cloacimonadota bacterium | reverse complement strand
TGTAACCCCGGGGATTATCTCCCAGATCATAGACCGTGAGGTCACTGCTATTGCCAAAAAAGTTCATGTCCGGATCTTCGGGGATGAGGTGGTCTGCATCCACGTCCAGTACGCCGAAGTCCATGATCGCCTTGTAACTCATCTTGCCCTCGGGTAGCCCCCCCTCGTCGGGAATGCTTCCGATTCCGGCATCGCTGATGATGCCGTCGGGCTGATTCTCTTTTTTATAGAGTTCCACAATGTTTGATTCAAAGGTGAAAGCACCGGTATTCAGTCCCAATATGGGTTTATTTTCCAGAGGTGATGTGCCCAAAAAGGCCGCTTCGCCGATGCGAAAGTGATTGATGCCTCTGGGAACTTTGCCACGCTCCAGGATGGGCATGGTGATACTGCTGGCTCCGGAGACAAGCTCTATGGAGCGCTTGAATTTAGCTTCGATCAGCTGTTCATAGAGCACGAGCTGGATCAGCTTGTCATAGGTCGGCTGAATGCCATACATACAGCCCAGATTGGTGCCAATTCCCACCACCTGGATATTGGGCAGTTTGAAAATGCTTCGGTAAAATGAGATCAGCCCTTCGCGCTTGATTCCTTCGCGCAATTCACCCATCTCCACCATCACGATCACCTGATGCTTTTTGTCCTGCCTCATCGCTTCATCACTGAGCGCTTTGATCGTGGAAAGCGTGCTATTCACAGACATATCACCATATTTCACAATTTCTTCCACGTTCTTGATGGAAGGGGGCTTGATATACATGGTGCGCAAGCTGGGATTCAGCTCTTTGACCATACGCAGGGATTTGCATTGGGAGACCGCAATTGAATGAGTTTCCATGATCGAGGGATGCTGCAGGATCTTGGACAGCACGGATTTATCGGTACCCAAGACCTTAACCACCAGGGACCACTCTTTTCCATGCTTTTTCATGAAGGCGGTGATTGTCTCAATGTTTTCGATCAAACGATCAATATGTACTTTTAGGCGTGCCATATTAGCTCCTTTCCCAGCGCATTTCTGCGTATTTGGATTTGAACCCCATGCGTTCATAGAGCTCCTTGGCCGGATTGTCATATTCCACATGCAACGCGATATTGCCCTCCACGGTCTCAAAGACCTTTTGTATCAGCTTGCTGCCGATGCCTTTACCTCTGAGCGACGCATCCACAGCGATGTAGATCAGAAAGTATTCCGGGATAAATTCGCTCATCCCGGTTTTATTCATCACCACAGCGCCCACAATGCGCTCATCATCAAAGGCGACAATCACATAGCCGCCGCATCCGGCATCCTTACTGAAAGCATAGTCAATGGCCTTTTCGATGGCAGGCTTTTCATCCCGATAACGATCGAGATGAGTATATAGAAAATCTATCAAAGCAGTTTTTGCGATCTTTTCCTCTAGAGTTTTCAGGTTCAGGTATTGTTCAATCTTCAGCATTTTAACTCCTTTTTTGTAAATTATGATTAAAATTAAACGAAATACGGTCATGATCTTTAGTTAGATAGCCCCTGTCAAGCGATTTCTTGGAAAGTTTTTGGAAATTCCCTACTGTTTCAGTGTTCACCGTAGGCATCAATCTACTTATCAGCAGAGATAAAGGCAAGACCATCCCCCATGCAGGCGAGGATAGTGAGATGATGGGGACCTGATTGCTGCTTTAGAAAATATGCATCTGTGCTGCGCGAATATGGCTGCTTTTTTTAGGGCAAAAAAAAACGAGCCGAAGCTCGTGAGGGGTGCGGTAGTTATCAGTGCTGAAGTGCTGGGGTTAAGGAGTGCGGGAGTGCTGAAATGCGGGGCCAGGGGTTCGTCAAAACCTCAAAAGAAAATCTGCGAAATCTGCGTGCAACTCTAAAACCTTAAAACCTTCAAGCCCCTTAATTTGTGTTAACTTGTGTAAATCTGTGGACCCCAAAACGACACAACGCCAACGTCAAAACCTCCAAAGGGGACTAATTCGACCTTGCCCTTTTCACCAGGATATTCCACACACCTTTCCAGAAATAGCGCCAGTCAGTGCGCCAGGGGCGTTCCATCTTTTGCATCAGGTAGCGCCGCTCGGACTCCACAATCTCTTCAAAGCTCGAGGGCATATCTGCATAAAAGGGTGGCAAGAGGCCGGGCTTCACCTTCAACCGCAGCTCTTGCATATCAGCCGGGTACAGGTTAAAATAATGTTCGCTGAGGGCGCGCACACCCACCAGAGCCAGCTCTCCGGCAAAGAAATTGAGGAATTGCGGTAGTTCATCGATCCAGAGCTTGCGCATCACTTTGCCCCAAGAGGTCACGCGGAAATCGTCTTTAAACTTCCCACCCTCCTGTAGAGCGTTGGTGGCATATACATAATCCTGCAGATATTCGCTATAGGGATGCATGGTGCGGAATTTCTTCACGTAGATCGTTTTGCCATTTAGACCCTTACGTTTCAAGCGGATAAGCGGACCATAGGTAGGGTTTGTATCTTCACGTGGTTCCCGGCTTTTACTCAGGATAAAGTGCATCATGCCGTTTATCTCACGCTTGTGGATGAGTTCAAATCCGCAAAAATAGAATCTGCCGAGGATCTCGGTTTCGGATAGTGCCCGATTTTTACCTTTTGTGAGAGCAAAATACCAGCCTTGCAGAATCGGCAGCTTCGGCATCACCCGTCGGAACATAAAATCCATGAAATAGAAGAATCTACCCAGATAGGGCGTGAAACGTTGGTAAAATTCTTCCTTACGTTCGGTGATGGTCTGGCCTTTGCAGACAAAGACACCACCTGGAGCCAGGATCTGATTTGCCCGGATCAAATAGCCATTCAAGCGCCGATAGTCATTGATCTTGTGCAGATTGATAAAGAAATGGC
>CAZWUD010000203.1:0-2884 GCA_964637055.1 uncultured Candidatus Cloacimonadota bacterium | reverse complement strand
AAACCTTATATCTCCATAGAGATGAAGCGCGAGGGCGCCCGCAAGTTTGAAAGAGTAACTGCGGACAATACCGGCAAACGCCTGGCCATCGTTTTGGACGGTGTGGTTTATTCCGCCCCGAACATCCATGAACGCATCGCCGGTGGCAGAGCACAGATCACAGGCAGGTTTACCGCTTTGGAAGCAAACGAACTGGCCATCGTGCTAAATACCGGAAACCTGATCGCTCCGATCAAACCCATCTCTACCTCCATCATCGGCGCTACTCTGGGCTCAGACAGTATCCGCAGCGGGTCCTCCGCCGGATTGATCGGTCTGGCCATTGTGATGATCTTTATGGTTATCTACTACAAATTTACAGGTTTGATCACAGATTTTGTATTGATCTTCAATGTGGGCTTTGTGCTTGCCATACTGACCGCTTTTGGAGCCACTCTCACCCTTCCCGGAATCGCAGGTATCATCCTGACCATCGGCATGGCGGTAGATGCCAACGTCCTGGTTTATGAGCGTATTCGTGAAGAACTGGATACAGGTAAGACCCCCCGTTCTGCGGTTGATGCAGGATACAAACGGGCAGGCGTCACGGTATGGGATGCTAATATCACCACCCTGATCGCTGCGGCCGTGCTCTATCAATTTGGCACCGGCCCGATTCGCGGTTTTGCCATCACGCTCACCATCGGCATCATCGGTTCGATGTTCTGCGCACTTGTCTTTGTGCGTGCGATCATCGACACCTTTGTGGTAACCGGCACCAAAAAGACTTTGAGCATTTAAGGAGAGAACGATGAGATTATTTAAAAACACAAACATACCCTTCGTTGGAGTTCGCAAAATTGCTTATGTGATTTCTGCAATTCTCATCCTCGCCGGGCTCATCGGGCTTTTTGCCCGTGGTCTGAATTGGAGCATTGATTTCACCAGCGGCGTGGCAGCCAAAGTAAATCTGAAAGCACTGGATAGCAGCGTGGAAGCGATTCAGATCGATGAGCTCAGAACTGTGCTGAAAAACAATGGCTACCCGGAAGCTGAGATCCAGCATGTCGGCCCCATGGATGCTGCCAGCTTTATGATCAAGATCAAAAGCCAGGATCCCGGTGACGAAGTCTCCGCAGATTCAAAGACTCTGATCCTACAGATCATCAAGGATAATTTCCCGGAGCATGTGGCCGGACGTGACATCAACCGTGATGTGATCGAAGAGATCAATGAAGTCGGCCCCAAGGTCGGCAGTGAGCTCAGAACCAATTCGATTCTGGCAGTAATCATAGCCTTGATTCTGATGATCATCTACATCTGGTTCCGCTTTGAGCTACTCTTTGGCTTTATGGCCATTGTCGCTCTGGCTCATGACGTGATCATCATCGTGGGTATCTTTGCCATCACCGGAAAGGAGATAACCATCCAGATCATTGCTGCCCTGCTCACCATCGTGGGCTATAGCATCAATGACACCATTGTGGTCTTTGACCGCATTCGCGAGAATCTCAAGATTCGCCGCAAAGAACCTCTGGACCAGGTGATCAATTTCTCTCTGAATGAGACTCTTTCCCGCACCGTGATCACTTCCGGAACCACCTTGATTACTGCTTTGGCTCTGTTCATCTTTGGTGGAACAGTGCTCAATGATTTTGCCTTTGCGATCTGCCTCGGCATCATCTTCGGCACCTATTCCTCCATCTTCATTGCCAGTTCCCTGGTGATTGATGTCACTCACGCAACACACAAGGAAAAGAAAGCAGCTCAAAAACTTAGCAGACGCAGATAAGCTGCTGATTATAGACATGATAATGCCCGGAGCTTTGGTTTCGGGCATTTTGCATCATGGCCCGGAGGCTTGACTATGTGGGAATTGCTTGACATGAAATGCAAGTCCAAATCATAAGTCAAAGGTAATATTATGAAAAAGAGAATATGCTTTATGATTATCTTGGGCCTGATGGCTGGGCTTTTGGGCGCTCAAAGTAGCGGCGATCCCGCCATGGCCATCCTGGAGTCCGGTGATTTGCCGGACAGCCTGAGGGTGGAACTGGATGAGGACAGCAAGCTTGACTCTCTTTTTTATGCCGCAGATAGCATCCGTGCCTACAGAAAGGATGAGCAGATCTGGCTCTTTGGCAATAGCTCCATTGATTATGGCGGATCCCGGATCCAGGCCGATTCGCTCTTTCTGGATTTGAAAAAGGAACAAGCCACCACCTATGGCGTGACTCTGATGCAGGACAATGGACAGCTCTTGATCGGAGAAGATGTCCGCTATGATGTGAGCAGCCAGACGGGTTTTCTGCGCCAGGGTCAGAGTATGATCGAAAACGGTTATTACACCGGTGAAGAGATCCGCAAAGTCGGCTCCTCCACCTACGACATTGACGGCGCCAGCTTCACCACCTGTGATCTGCAAAATCCCGACTACTGGTTTTGGGCAAAGCAAATGCGCATCTATCATCGCGACAAGGTGGTGGGCAAACACGTGGTGGCCTATGTGAACCATCTGCCGATCTTTTACTTTCCCTTTGTCACGATGAGCATCAAGCGTGGCCGGCATCCAGGTTTCCTGATCCCGGAACCGGGCTATAACAACGTGGATGGCAAATACATCCGTGATCTGGCTTATTATTATCCCTACAAGGAGTTTGCCGATTTCACGCTGGGCTTTGATCTGATGGAGAAGACCGGCTGGAAAGCCAATTTTCAATCAAGATATATCAAGCGCTATTTCTATAGCGGCGGTCTCAATGCCGGCTATCAGAAGAATATCAACAGTGCAGGCACCAAATATGACTGGTCCCTGAGGGCAAATCATCATCATGACCTTCCGGAAAAATCCTCTCTGGATGTCTCTCTGGATTTCATCAGCAACAAGAGAATCTGGGAAGGCAGC
>CAZWUD010000202.1:0-2887 GCA_964637055.1 uncultured Candidatus Cloacimonadota bacterium | reverse complement strand
GATGCGGAATAGCGTGGGAACTGGCTCTCCGCTGAAACGCAGGCGGGAGTAGGGATTGTCTTCCAGGATCGGGATATTCATCGCCATGGCGTATTCAATCAGGTCTTTGCGACGCTGATAGCTCATGGTGATGCCCGCGGGGTTGTGAAAATCCGGGATAGTATAGATAAATTTGACAGTCTTACCCTCGGATTTGATCTCATCGACAGTCTTTTGCAGGATATCCAGGTTTAGCCCTTCGCTATCCAGAGGAACGGTTCTCAGATCCGCGCCCATGGCATCAAATGCAACCAGGGAGCCCAGGAAACTGGGGGCTTCGCAGATGATCACGTCACCTGGATCCAGGAGCGCATGGGTCATGTAAAAGATCGCATTGGTGGCACCTGCGGTGATCAAGATCTGCTCGTGAGGGAGATCATAGCCTTCCCATTTCAAAAGCTCGGTCTTGAGCACGGGATCGCCTTCACTGGCGCCGTATTGCAACACCTTGTCTCCTTCGGTGGCGATTACGTCGGCATAGATTTTGCTCAGAATATCGCGGGGAAAGGTATTGGGGGAGGGAAATCCTCCGGCAAAAGAAATCAGATCCGGAATGTTGCGCGTGCTGGCGACAAGCTCACGGATCATGGAAGATTTCATCGTCCTCGTGGCATGAGACAGTTTTTCACTAATCATCACTACATCCTTATATATCTTATTTTTTGTTTAAATACGATCGCTCAGGCCGCATGCGGCCAAAAAGAGAAAAAGCAAAGCTCATGCCGGGGGTAACTGGCATGAGTGGGGAAGATTTACGGATATATCCGATAGATCATCCTGGGGAAGGGAATGGTCTCCCGGATGTGATGGGTTCCACTCATCCACGTTATCAAGCGCTCTAGCCCGATGCCAAATCCGCTGTGCGGCACAGAGCCGAATTTGCGCAGATCCAGATACCATTGATAGGCTTCGATGTCCATCTTTTCCGCTTGCATGCGAGCAAGCAGCAAGTCATAATCATCCTCACGCTGACTGCCGCCGATTATCTCTCCATAACCTTGCGGGGCAATGAGGTCGTTGCCCAGAACCCAATTTTCATTATTGGGATCACGTTTCATATAAAATGCTTTGATCTCTTTGGGCCATTTCTCGATGAAGACGGGCACCGCAGAGCCTTCTGTGATGAGGGCTTCATCAGCAGCACCAAGGTCATCGCCATGGCCGATCTCACTGCCACGTGATCGGAGATATTCAATCGCCTCATAGTGAGTCATGCGCTTGAACGGTGCGTCTGCAGCTTTGAGGGATTTCTTGTCGCGTTCCAGGACGTCCAGCTCTTTGTCACATTTGGCAAGCACAGTGCGGATGACGTGGCGGATCAGCTCTTCCTGGATGGCCATGTTTTCATCATGTTCCACATAGGCGGCTTCGGCGTCCATCATCCAAAATTCGGTGAGGTGCTTTCTGGTCTTGGAGCGTTCAGCGCGGAAAACCGGGCCAAAATCATAGACTCTGCCCAGGCTCATGATACCGGCTTCCAGATACAATTGACCGGACTGGGAGAGATAGGCCATGCCTTCGTCAAAGTATTCCACTTCAAAGAGGGTGGTTGTGCCCTCACAGGCGTTTGGAGCCAAGATGGGGGAGTCAAAGCGGAAGAAATCATGCTCATTCAGATAGTCGCAAATTGCGTAGTAAACAGTGTGGCGGATGCGCAGGATCGCCCATTGCTTTGGGGAGCGCAGCCAGAGGTGACGATTGGAGAGCAGAAAGTCCGGTCCGTGCTCTTTTTTGCCGATGGGGTAGTCTTCCGGGATCTGCAAAGCTTGCACGCTGCTCACGCTGAGCTCATATTCACCGGCTTTTTTCTGATGCTCTTTGGGAGTGCCGGTGATGATCACGCTGGATTCCAGGCTCAAGCGCCTGGCTTCTACAAAAGCCTCTTCTCCCAGCTCGGGTTTGAAGGCCACTGCCTGGACCTCACCACTACCGTCACGAAAGATGATGAAGAGCAGCTTGCCGCTGCTGCGGATATTACGAACCCAGCCCCTCAGGCGAACTTTTTCACCCAGGTGTTGGGCTATGTCTTTTACTAAAATGTCTTGCATTATTTTACCTTGTCTTTGTTTTTATTAAGCTGTTCATTGATGATTTCTATGATGCGCATTGCCACTTCCAGAGCTTTGGTGCCGGCCTGACCGTCAACCACCGGGCGGCTGTCCGTGATGATGGCATTTACCCAGGATTCCAGCTCCATAGTCAGGGCGTCTTTGGGACTGTCTGAGCAGTCGTAGACCCTTTGATCCACCAGTTTCTCCGGTTCGATATCGGTAGCGCCCATCATGATCCGGGGCAAATACTTCATGATCTTGGCGCTTTTTGTGACCACCCGGGCCTCCTGGCTCTGAAAATCCAGACTGATGTAGCTGTCTTTTTGGAAAAAGCGGATCTTACGCTCCTGTTTCAGGGAGACGCGGGAACTGGTGACGTTGGCAATGGCGCCATTTTCAAACTCGATACGGGCATTGGCGATGTCCAGACTGGATGTAAAGAGGCCGATACCGCTGGCATGGATATCCTTGATCGGGCTGTTTACAAAGCTGAGGATGAGATCGATGTCATGGATCATCACGTCCAGCACCACCGGCACATCCGTCCCGCGTTTGTGAAAGGTGGAGATGCGCGTGGATTCGATGAAGAGCGGTTCTTTGATATCGCGCTCGACCTTCATGATCACGGGGTTAAAGCGCTCAATATGCCCCACCTGAATCTTGAGGTTTTTGCTTTTGGCCAGATCCAGCAGGATATAAGCTTCCTCCAGCTTACTGGTGATGGGCTTTTCCAGGAATATATGTTTCCCGGCTTTCAGAGCCTTTTGGGCCAAATCAAAGTGAGACGTAGTGGTGGC
>CAZWUD010000201.1:0-2890 GCA_964637055.1 uncultured Candidatus Cloacimonadota bacterium | reverse complement strand
TTGCCTGCAAAGCCGCCATCAAGGCAAATACCAGACTCTCCCGCAAGGAGATGCTGGCTCTGATCAACAATCTCTTTGCCTGCCGCGTTCCCTATTTTTGCCCCCACGGGCGCCCCTTGATCGTCAAAATGAGCCTGACTGATTTCGAGAAGAAATTTAAGCGCCTGCTATGATCATCACCATCGAAGGCCCCACCGGAGCGGGGAAAACTGCCATCGCTCTGGAACTGGCCAGGGCCCTCGGCAGCCAGATCATCAATTGCGATTCCAGACAGGTCTATAAATACATGGATATCGGCACAGCCAAGCCGACAGCAGCCGAATTGCAAGAAGTCCCCCATCACCTGATCGATATCATAGAGCCCGATCAAGCTTACAATGCCGGCCTCTTTGCCAAAGACGCAGCCAGGCTGATCGAGGATCTGCAAGGGGAGGGCATCTGCCCCATCTTCTGTGGCGGCACCGGTCTCTATGTGAAAGCGCTGCTGGAAGGCCTCTTTGAGCATCCCCCGATCGATCCCTCCCTGCGCGCAAAACTGCGCCAGGAGCTAAAGGAAAGAGGCATTGCCGCACTTTATGAAGAGCTCAGAGAGCTTGATCCCGAATTTGCCGCCCGCATCAGCACCAAAGATCCCCAGCGGATTCTGCGTGGCCTGGAGATCTACCGCGCCACCGGCCAGACCATGTCCCGGCATTGGGCTCTTCAAAAGCGTGAGCCCAGATATTCTGCCTTCAAGATCCTGGTCAATTTACCCCGCAAAACCCTTTACCAAAGGATAAATTCCCGCATGGATCAGATGCTGGAACGAGGCCTTCTCCCGGAGATTCAGGGCCTGCTTGAGATGGGATTCACCTGGACAGATCCCGGCATGAACAGCCTGGGCTACAAAGAGTTCCGGGACCACTTTGAGAAGGGAAGCGACCCGCAGGATTGCGCTGCGATCGCCGCTCAGGGTCACCGCAACTATGCCAAACGCCAGCTCACCTGGTATCGCAAGCAAAGATTTGATTTGACATGTGATCCCGAAAGCTTTAGTTTATCTGATATCCTCAAGGCTCTTAAAGCCTGATAATTGAGGTAGCAAGAGGAAATAGTGCAAATCGTTGCAAAAGTAGTAAATCAAGCTATATCAGAAAAAGACCTGCATCGGGAACAAGCCTGCGGAGGATCTGCATCCCAGGCTCTGAGGCGTCTCATCGACCGCTGTCTGTTGCTTGAAAAAGCGCAGCAGGAGGGCATCTCCGCCTCCGATGAAGAGTTTGACATCGCCCTTATGGAAATCCTGGACGAAGAGCGTCCCTTTGGCCTTCCCCCGGGAAGTTTGCAAGATATGGATGCCCTTGAAATGGAAACCCTGATCCGCAATAATATCATCATCCGCAAATATGTGGCGCAGCTCTGCCCAAAAGGAATCAGCCTGCCTGAGCGCCACTTGCAAGAGATCTACCAGGAGCAGATTGAAAACTTTTGTCATGAAGAGATGGTACGCTGCTCCCACATCCTGATCACAGGTGAAAATGCCCTACAGGAGATCACCCGGATCAGAAAGCGGATCAATGATTCCAAGGATTTTGAGCGTGAATGTAAAATCCGCAGCGAATGCCCTTCCAATGAATGCTGTGGAGATCTCGGATTTTTCCCCCGGGGCAAACTCTTTCCATTGATTGATGAAGTGGCCTTTGCGCTGGAGCTGAACGAGATCAGCCAGCCTTTCAAAAGCCCTCAGGGATACCACATCCTGATGCTCACCGAGCGCAGAGACAAATCCGCCATCCCCTTTGCCCAGATCAAGGACAGCCTTTCGGACCACCTTCTCTTGATGGAGCGCGAATATATCCTGATGCGCCATCTCGATGAACTGCACGAGGAGTTTCAGAGCCAGATTCTGATCTACGATGATGCCCTCAAATAGGCTGTCAAAGATCTTTGGCATCACCACCTTTGGTGAATCCCACGGCCCCGCCATCGGCCTTGTGATCGACAGCCCCCTGCCAAATCAAGACTTCCCCAGCCCCGAACTGCGTGAAATGCTGTGCCGTCGCAGCCACAAAAGCCCCTCCGGCACCAGCCGCCAGGAAGCGGATCAGATCGAGATCCTCAGCGGAGTTTTTGAGGGCAAGACCACCGGTATGCCGCTGTGCATTATAGTTCGCAATACCGACGCAAAATCCGCAGATTATGATTCTCTCAAAGATGTCTTCCGTCCCGGTCATGCCGACTTTTCCTGGTTTTCAAAATACGGTATTCATGACTACCGCGGCGGCGGCAGATCCTCTGGACGTGAGACTTTGGCCCGCGTCATTGCAGCTGACCACGTGCGATCGCTTCTGGGAGAGATCAAAGTGCAGATCCAGAGCCTGACTATCGGCCAGATGCAATCTGCCCCGGCGGATCGCGAGCCGGATAATCCCTTTCACTGGCCAGATCCTGAGAGCTACCCAGCCCTTTTGGACTACCTGCAAACCGTCAAAGAATCCAAAGACTCCGTGGGTGGACTCCTGCGCATCCGGGCCAGCGGAGTTCCTGCCGGACTGGGCGATCCCATCTATGAAAAGCTCTCTGCAAATATAGCCAAGGCCATGTTTTCCATCGGCTCCGTGCGCGGCATTTTGTTTGGCGACGGCCTCAGCCTGGCCTCCTCCCCCGGCAGCCAGGTGAATGATCAGCTTGCTCCAGGTAGCTCTCAAGACAACCACCATGGCGGCATCCTGGGTGGAGTCTCCACCGGAGCGGATATTGCCTTTGACCTCGTGATCCGTCCGGTATCCTCCATCGGCAAAAGCCAGATGGCCCGCGATAAAGACGGCAATCTGCGCCAGATCAAGATCCGCGGACGGCATGACAGTTGCCATATCCCCCGCATCATCCCCGTGGTGGAAGCGATGCTCAA
>CAZWUD010000200.1:0-2891 GCA_964637055.1 uncultured Candidatus Cloacimonadota bacterium | reverse complement strand
TATCGGGATCGGTGCCGTAATTTTCCACACCCCAGCCCACGTCTTTGAACCAGAAACTGAATTCAGGCTGCGTGGTGATGGTTCCATCTACCAGCCAATGCCGGGGCCAGATGCCGATCACGCCGCCCCAGGTGCGTTTGCCGATCAGTTTGCCGAGGCCCAGGAGCTTGAAGCTATGCGAGAAGATGTCGCCATCACTGCCGGCAAGTTCATCCGTGATGCAGACCATCGGACCCATCGGAGCGTCGTTCATGTAGGGACTTGCACCCCACCAACGGGTAAGATCGTAGCCGATGCGTTTGCGAGCCAGCTTTTGCAAGAGCAATCCAGATATGCTGCCACCGCCATTGTGCCGCACATCGATCACAAGACCCTCATGATCCACTTCGGCCAGGAAATAGCGATGGAATTCGGTGAGACCAGCCTGACCCATATCGGGGATATGCAGATAGCCAAGCATGCCTTTGGAGACTTTGTGCACATAGTCACGGTTGCCCTCCACCCAGTCGCGGTAACGGATAGAGGCCTCATGCTTCATGGTATGCACAGAGATGCTCTTTTTTTCTTTAGCATCCGGGCTGATCAGGCTGATTTGCACCTGCTTTCCGGCTTGATTTACGGTGAGGTGCTCGGGGGTGATCTGTTTGCTTACAGGCTCGCCATTGATAGCTTTGATGATCCAGCCTTCAGTTACTTGCAGGCCGGGATTCATCAAAGGAGAACGGTTTTCACTTTCCCAATGATCACCCTTGAAGATGCGCGTGATCTCATAGCCTTTCCTTCTGGCATTGTAACGGTAGTTGATGCCCAGTTTCCCGACTGAGTAGTTTGGGTGACTGCGGTAGTCTCCACCGAACTCATAGCAGTGACTGGTGCCCAATTCACCCTGCACTTCCCACATCAGATCAGAGAAATCACTACGGCAGGCACAGCGCTCGACCAAAGGATAATAGCGGTCAAAGACCTTCTGCCAGTCGATTCCGGCCATGTCTTCTACCCAGTAATGCTGCTTTTGCAGACGCCAGGCCTCCCTGAACATCTGCTTCCACTCTGCGAGGGGGATTATCTCAGCCGAGAATCTGCTCAGATTGATGAAACCATCCTTTTGGGTAAAAGATGTGCCGGTGCTTGGCTCCGCTTTGGGTTCGTTCTTTGCCGAGATCACTCGGTATTTGTCTTTAAAGATGAGCAGGATGGCGCTGCCGTCTGCACTAATCTGATAATCCTGGATACCCTTGGCATAGACCCAGCCTTCCCGTTTGTTCAGATCGTAGCACATCAGATCCAGGTTTTGCTCAGGCTTCATGAAGGTGTCTAAGGAATATGAGAGGTAGAAGATGCGATCTTTACAGGCACTCAGTTTACCGATTCGGGCGATTTCGACGGGGAATTCTATAAGACGCTCATAGATTCCCTCAAAATCTATCACTACAGCTTTGATCTCTTCCTTGTTGCTCTTCTTCTTTTTATCGTCATTTTTGGGCTCTTCAGGTTTGGGTTCAAAGGCTTCGGCCTCCTTGAAGAAGGGAGAACGCAGGTCTTTCTGCAGGGTAATCAAATAAGGCTTCATAGTAGCAGGAAAAATGAAATCAAATTGGATGTTGTCGGATAGAGGTTTTAGTGTCCGCTCTGAGATCAAAAAAAGGTATTTCCCTTCCGGATCAAAGACGGGACTTTCATCCCTCAACACCGGTTTGCTCACGATCTGCTTTTCGCCGCTAACGCTATCCCAGATCATGATATAGGAAGTCTTACGGTCTCGGTTTTTGGCATAAGCCAGCCAGCGTCCATCTGGTGACCAGTTATAGCCGAAGATCATGTCATGTTCATTGCGGTCTATCAAGGTGAATTTCTTGGTTTTGCTGTTCAGCACGAACAGTTCATTCTTGTGGTTTTGCAGTGCAATCAGACTGCCATGAGGAGCTATTTTGTAATCGTAAAGACGCCCCAGATCTGGTTTGTCTATTGTGATGATCTTCCCCTCTGCTGTGACAAAATCTTTGCGCAAAGGATGTAGTTCAAAACGCTCGTAACCGGCTTCATCAGATACCATAATGAGCTGCTTGCCATCGGGGAGCATCTGTGGCAGACGGTAGCGTACTCCGTGACGGAGGCCATATTGTTGCACACTTCCGTCCCAATTTCCGCCCACCAGTACCTTTCCTCTCACGGCCATACAGAGCGTGCCACCATCTTTAGAAAGGACTGCATCCTCTTTGTGTTTGGCAGCATCCACATATTTGTGCTGCCGCTGGACCATCGGGCTACTGTATTCAATCTCCAGTTTCTGAGCTTTGTGCTTATCCACATCCATCATCCAAAGGTCAGCGCCACAGTGCCAGATAATGCTGCTGCCATCGGTGTAAGCACCTCGAGCATAATAATCTTTGTGATGCGTGTGTCGCCTTAGGTCTTTGCCGTCCAAATTGCAGGAATAGATATTGCCGATGCCCTCATGATCACAGATGAAATAGACACGGGAACCGATGCACATCGGTGAAGCAAAATTGCCGTCAAGATCTATGAACCTCTTGAACTTACCGCGGCCGGTCTTATCTATCAGCAGATATCCCGCTGTCCCGCCCCGATAGCGTTTCCAACGGGCGGGATTGCCCACGTTACGGCCCAGAATCACGCATTTCTGGCCAAAGCTGATATCATTGGCCACGCCATAAGGCAAGGGCAGCGGAGCTCCTCCTTCAGGATCAAGCTCATAAATCCGGTAATCACCTCTAAAATGAGACTCGTGGCAGGATGCAATGATGATCTTATCACCCTTCCAGCCCAAAGTATTGGTGAAAGAACCTAAGTAGGTGAGCCTTTTAGCCTCACCTCCGCTGAAGGGAATCACATAAACTTCGGTAAGGCCTTCTTCAGTGCTGATAAAAGCT
>CAZWUD010000199.1:0-2911 GCA_964637055.1 uncultured Candidatus Cloacimonadota bacterium | reverse complement strand
TTGAGTTCCTTGGCTAATTCATGTACTCGTATCTGCAAGGTTCCTCCACTCATGCTTGCCAGTAATCCATGATCTTGGCAGCAAAATTTTTGTCGCTGATTCCAAAAACGCCGGTCTTGGGCAGCCCCAGAGCCGCGCTCAGCTCTGACTGATTTCCAAAACTTATCACCGGCAGTTTAGCTCCGCTTTCCTTAATCTCAAAGTTCACCCTTTTTATGGTGCGTTCAGAGCTATCGGCAGCGATCACAATCAAATGTATATGCTTACGATGCATTGCCCTCAGACAGGCGTCCACACCTGCCACCAGTTTCCCGGCTTTGCGGGCAAATTGCATCAAATTTTGTATCTTGGGAGTCTGTGCTTCATTCATGCGTGGCTCCCTTTCATTCTTTTCTTACGCCATTTTGCCAATGCGGCCACACAGCTTTGATCCGGACACACGTAATACTTTCGTGCCTGCAGCCGACGCTGGAGATCATATACGATCCCCCCGGGCAGTAGCAGAAAGCTGATCAGATCATTCTGAATACGCTTTTCTCTACAGGCCACGCAACTGCGTATCGGCTGATGTCCGGCTTTGCTATTTCTATTTGGCATCAGAAATACTTGGCTGATTCCTTCAGCTTTTCAGCTGTTTTTATGCCCAGTCCTTCCAGTGCGGAAAGCTCACTTGCAGTTGCCTGGAAGATATCCTGGACACTGGTGTATCCGGCCGCGCGCAGCACTTCAGCGATCTTGGGAGTGACTCCGTCCAGCTCGTTGACATGACTGACAGTACGGCGTTCTTTGGCCTTTTTTTCTTCAAATTCTTCTGAGGTATAGATATCGATCTTCAGTCCGGTGAGTTTGGCGGCCAGCTTCACGTTTTTACCCGCTTTACCGATCGCCACGACCTTGTCCGCTTCGTCCACGATCACTCTCGCAGCTCGGTTACGCTCGATCACCACGCGCTTGACATTGGCGATCCCCAGAGCGTTTTGCACCATCTGCTCCAGATCTTCGCTATAAACCACGATGTCGATCTGTTCGCCGTGCAATTCCTTGCGGATGCTATCGATCCTGGTGCCTTTTGGCCCCACGCATTCTGTGATGGGGTCCAGACCGGGCACAAGGGCTTCCAGCTCCACTTTGCTGCGGATGCCGGGCTCTCGCACGATCTTGCGGATGTGCATCTTGCCCTGGAAGATGGAGGGAATCTCGGCCTCGAAGAGGCGCTTCACAAATTCCGGATTGGTGCGCGAAAGGATCACGATCACCCCGCGATTGCCACTACGAATATTTGTGACATAGGCTTTGATATTGTCGCCCACGCGGTAATATTCATTTTCGATCTGCTCGTCCAGAGGCAAAAGCGCATCGGTATAGCCGATATCCACGCGATAACCTCCGTGGTTATCATCGATAGACTTGATCTTGCCGGAGACGATGGTGTGTTTTTGTTTTTCAAAGTCATTTTGGATCTTCTCGTCTTCCAGACTGCGGATCCTATCCTGAATTATCTTTTGTGCAGTCTTCACCAGCTTGGGCTCAAATTCGTGCAAAGTCATTTCTTTCTGGATGTAATCGCCCAACTCCGCTTCAGCATCGTGAATGGTCCTGGCTTCGTCCAGAGATATCTCTCCCAGACCGCTCTCCAGCTCCACCACAAGGCACTTGTAGCGTGCTTTGATGCCTCTGGCTGCTTCGTCGATAAAGACCTCCAGCTCGTTTTCTTCACCCAGCTTTTTGGCCAATGTGCTGGTGATGGATTCCACGATTATTTCCTGGATCAAGGCTCCGTCGAGTTGTTTGAGTGAGGCAAGCTGCATCACCGCATCAAGGATATTTACACTCATTTGTCATCTCCCCGGGGCAAGCCCAAATATACTGTTTTAGCGCGTGAGATCGCCTTCAAAGGGATCTCCACCCGATTTCCACGATCATCCAAAACGACCGTGTCCTGATTCACTTCCTGCAAGGTCCCCATCGCGGAACGCTTGTCTTCTTCATCAGTGTATTGAATCGCCACTTTCTCTGTGATGGCACTCACCCAATGGCTCTTGAGCTTCAAAGGACGCTCCAGACCGGGAGAGGATACCTCCAAAAAGTAACGCTCAGGAATCAGGTCAAAAGTCTCCAGTTCCTCACTCAAAAGCCGGCTGAAACGGGCGCATTCGTCCAATGTGATCCCACCGATCTTGGTGAGATAAACGATGATGATACGGCCCTTGCCGGACATCTTTTCATCGATATCATAGACCGCTACTTGCATCTGGGAGCAGATCTTCTTGGCAATGTCTTCAATCTGAGTTCGGTAATACTGCACTTTCTAACCTCTTATCTTTGCGGCCATGCCGCCTTAAACTTTTCAAACTGTCCCCGAGCTGCCGCCCTGATAAACAAAGATTTTGAAAAGCAGCAGTCTGCGATGCCCATCAATAGAGCATCCAGAGCAAAACCAGACCGCTTTCGCATCAAAAAAAATAGCTAACCGAGGTAGCTATCAAAACCTTAAGGCACGGGAACCATAACATTTTAGCTGCCACTTTTGGCAGTTATTATCAGTTAAGTCAAAATAATATGGTGCAATGATGTGTCAAGATAAATGTTCAGATTCCTGCTTTCCTGTAGAGTAGGATCTCATTCTTGCTGGATAACGCTACGGGTTATGTAGAAGATTGATTGAGAATGGAAAGCTGAGAATTGAGTGTTTCGTGCAGCTCGCCCCCTTCCCCACCGTCTTTTCAAGTCAGAATAAAGTAGAGATCAAGTCACAATACTGCTGCGGTCAGGCGATGATCGTGACTTGATGTCGCGTTGGCCCCGGGGTGAAAGAATAGGGTGAGGGAGTGCGGAGGTGCGGAGGTGCTGAGGCTGAAGGTTTAGAAGGTTGAGAGGGTTGAGTGGTTCTCGCATTACTCACAAGCTTTTT
>CAZWUD010000198.1:0-2950 GCA_964637055.1 uncultured Candidatus Cloacimonadota bacterium | reverse complement strand
TCTGGGTGGCAGGTGAAAAAGAATATGAAAATGAGCTTGTCGTGCGTGAGCGCGGGGTGCCGATCAATGAGAATCTGGCCAATAATATCAGCATACTACAGCAAGAGCTTGGCTTTGAAAAGATCAGATTATGACTTTTCTCTTTGCCAAAAGGCATTTTGCAGTTTATGCTATATGTATAGAACAAACTAAAAAAGGAGTCTTAGAATGAAAAAATTGATTCTTACCCTTATCCCCATGTTGCTGGTTATCGGCCTCTTTGCAGTGGAATTTGATATCAGCGGTGAAAACCTCGTTCGTGCAGCTATTGCAAACAACCAAGGCGAAGATGACGGCGGGTGGGTAGATAATCGTTTCAACATTGGTTTTGATTCACAGTTTCACCAAAACCTGCATTTCCGCATTGCCGCAGAAATTGGATACACAGTCTGGGGTAATGGCGGTGGTGCAATTAGCACTGGTGAAAACATAGACATCACAGAACTTTACCTGGATTATTTCGTAGAGTCTTTTGATGCCAATATCAGCTTCGGTCAGCTCTACTGGATGGACAAGATGGGCTTGGTGATGGATGATTATTTCTCCGGAGTCATACTACGCAAAGATATCGGTGATAATCTGAGCACAGAATTTGCCTGGATGAAAGCATCAGAAAATGGCAGATATTCCAAAGACGACCACGGCATCTTCATGGCTCACGCGGTGATGGATTCCGATATGCCTATCGGTGCCTATCTGCTCTATGGACAGGACGATGCAGCCGATATCCAAAATATCACTTTCATGCCCCATATTGGCATGGAAATGGACGCTATCAATCTGGACGCAAGCGCATTTGTAGATATGACCATGAATGGTGATACCGAAATGGGCTTTGGCGGAGCTATCAAAGCTACCATGGATGTCTCAGATTTTGAACTGGGTGCCGATATCCTGGTGGCCACCGAAAACGGTCTGACCACCATCAGTCCCTGGTATCAGAATGGCCTTTACATCTATGGTATTGGCCAGCATCATGATGGTTTGAATCTGTATTGGAACACTCCGTATGAAGCTAATGCCGATCTCTTTGCCAGCATGGTAGCCCAGATCAAAGCTCCCGTGAATGAGAAGATCTCTGTGTTCGGTGCTGCCGGATACCTGATCGACTTAGGCTTGGAAGCAAACCTGGGAATGGAATATGAGCTGATCCCGGATCTTTTCCACATGGCCGCTTACGGCGCCTATGGCATGCATGATAATGAAACAAACAACTACGCTTTTGGCACTACTCTAAAAGTGGAATTCTAAAGATAATTGATCTAATCACGGAAAAAGGCGCTGATAAACCAGCGCCTTTTCTTTTGCCCTGAAATCTTAGAGTAACTGACGAATCTGCGCTCTCAGATCATCCTGCAGCTTTTGATCCCGCCGATCCGGGATATCAAAAAGTCCCTGAAGCCTGCCCTCTTTCATCACTTCCACCCTGTCTGAGAGGCGGATCGCTTCATCGATGTCATGAGTCACCAGAATCACAGAAAGCCCAAGCTTTTTAACCACTTTAGATAACCATTCCTGCAAGGAATTGCGGGTGAGGGCGTCCAGATTGGCCAGGGGTTCATCAAGTAACAATACCTTGCTACCCGTCATGTAGGTCCGGGCCAGGGCAACCCTCTGCCGAAGCCCCCCGGAAAGCTGCCAGGGAAAGTATTCGGCATATTTCTCCAGGCCAAAGACGGGCAAAAGAGCCAGCGCTTTCTGCCTTTCTGCCTTGATATCCAGATCCTTGATGCGGCAGGGCAATAGGATATTGTCCAAAGCCCTCAGCCAGGGGAAAAGCAGGTCGTTTTGAGGCATATAACCCAGGATGCCGGTGCGCCCGGTTATCTCTCTGTCCCGGTAAAAGATCTGGCCTTGATCGGGCTTTGTGATCCCGGCCAAAAGCTCCAGCAGAGTAGTCTTTCCACAACCGCTGGCTCCCACGATGCTGATAAATTCACCTTGATTCAGGCTGAGCTGGATATCCTGGAGAACCACCGAGATCTCGCCTTTGAAGAGGAAAGACTTTTTCAGTGATTCACAATATAGGATAGGCATCAGTCTTCAAAATACTCATTTGTATAGGCTTTATCCACCGCTATGGCTTCAGGGATCAGGCCTTCGTCACTCATCCAATTTGCAAATGACTGCCATACTGCGCTGTCCTGATATCCCCAATAGTCTGCTGTGGATTGATATTGATCAGCCAGGTATGCCATGCTCAGTTTGACCTGTTCGGAATTGAGCTCAGGCACGTATTTCAGCAGAATATCAGCCGCTTGTTGAGGTTCGGCAATGCAGTATTCATAGCCTCTTTTCACAGCCGCAAGGAAATCCCTGGCCGTCTCTGGATTTTCCCTCAAATAGTCTTCACTGCTGATAATTACCGGCGTGTAATAGTCGAAGATAGGGTTCAGATCCTTCAGCGGGATATAATTGAGCTTCACTCCCATATCTTCGGCGATGACGCCGTCCCAGCCGTAGTATATCCATTCAAAATCGGCATCTTTACCGATGGTGGAAAAGAAATCATAGACTCCGGAGATCACCTTTACCTTGTTGATATCAGCACCTGCTTTTTCCATCACGTTGCTCAGGATCGCCATCTCTGAAGGGCTGTCCCAACTGCCGTAGCGCTTTCCCTCAAAATCCTTGGGGGTGGTGATGCCCGCTTCCTCTAAAGAGGCAAAGCCGGATGTATTGTGCTGAATCACTGCTGCGACGGAAACCAGGGGGATGCCTTCGCTACGGGCGCGTATCACATTCTCCTGATAGCTGACTCCAAAGTGACTCTTTGAAGTGGCAACAATCTGATCTGTGATGCTCTGACCGGGTTGCTGGATCTCAACATCCAGCCCAAGTTCGTCAAAATAGCCCAGTTCTTTGGCTACGTAAAGCCCGGTGTGATTGGTATTTGGGGTCCAATCCAGGG
>CAZWUD010000197.1:0-2950 GCA_964637055.1 uncultured Candidatus Cloacimonadota bacterium | reverse complement strand
TGCCTGCATTTTCTCGCCGGTGAAATAAAAGCTGATCTGGTCAAACTCCGGCACATCCAATATCGGATGCTTCTCTATGCGGAATTGTTTCATGTATCAAACTCCTTGTTTGAGTAAATCTTAGAATACGCGAATCCACAAAAGGCTGATTCTGGCTATAAACTTTGCAAGTGCCCGAAGATGTCAAGAAAAACAGTGCTTTTGGCATTCCGTTTTTTTCGTGCACTGCATTTTTCAATAGTTGTGGCTTGTTTAGATCACCTCTATATAGGGGGATCTATCATAGCCCTCGCAGGTCTTTCCCCATCTGATCAATCGCGGCTTTGTCCTGAGATCATCGCACCTTGATCGTCTGAGCATAGCTTCATCGTGGCCTGAAGCCTATTTGAAACTGAGCTCGGAAAATGGGCTTAGTTCGGGAACTAACCTTTGCCTATACGGTGACATGGGGACATAGATGCCCATCGTATTACCGTAAGTCTGGGACTCCACGGCCTCTGCCCAAAAAAGGACTTGACGGATATTGCTGATAAAGGCTACATGATACAAAAGATAATTCATTATGGAGTAATTAGATGAGCACTACACCTCGTGGTGAAAGATTGATTATAGCCCTTGTCGGACGCAGGAATGCGGGGAAATCCAGTTTGATCAATGCTATTGTCGGGCAGGAGATCGCCATTGTCTCTGAAACACCGGGCACCACAACTGACCCGGTGGCCAAGCATTATGAGCTGGTTCCTCTGGGTCCCGTAACCTTTTATGATACAGCCGGGCTGGATGATAGCGGAGAGCTGGGTGAAAAGCGCGTGGCCTCGACCCGAAGGGTTGTCTATCGGGCAGACATTGTGATCTTTGTAAGTGACGGTACAGACTTTGACCCCTCTGAGCTTGAGATGCTCAATCAGTCCATCGAGATGAAGATCCCGAGCCTGGTGGTCTTTAATAAAAGTGATCTGAGAGCTGCCTCTGAGGCTAATGTCAGCTTTTGCAGCGAGCAGGGTTTGCCCTATCTCAGAGTATCTGCCAGTGACAGGACCGGCATTCTGCAGCTAAAGGATGAGCTCATCCGTTTAGCGCCCCAAAAGCTAACCGATAATAGGATATTGATCGGAGATCTACTTCCCCCCAAAGCCAGAGTGATATTGGTCTGCCCCATCGACAGCGCAGCGCCGAAGGGTCGCTTGATCCTGCCGCAAGTGCAAAGCATCCGCGACATCTTGGATCACAATGGCGTGGCTGTGGTGGTGAAAGATACCGAGCTGGAAGACAGCCTGGGGATGCTAAAGGATCCCCCGGATCTGGTGGTTACAGATTCCCAAGCCATTGAATTTGTGAATAAGGTGACCCCTGAGCCGATACCACTCACCACTTTTTCCATCCTATTTGCCCGCTACAAGGGAGAGCTGGATATCCTGATTTCCGGGATTCAGCAGATTGGCAAGCTGAAAGACGGGGACAAGATCCTGATCGCGGAAGCCTGTTCTCATCATGCGCAGAAAGACGACATTGGCCGGGTGAAGATTCCCCGCTGGATCAGAGCCTACACCGGCAAAGAGCTTTCTTTTGAAACCTATGCCGGCCATGATTTCCCCGAGAGCCTGGAGGACTATGCCCTCTGCATTCACTGCGGAGGCTGCATGATCAATGCCGCTGAGATGAATCGGCGCATCCTGGAATGCCACAGAAGAGGCGTTCCGATCACAAATTATGGACTCTGCATCAGCAAAGTTCATGGAAATTTTGATAGGACCATCGCTCCCCTGATGGAGGTGAGAAAATGAGATACAGAGTTTCAGTATTACAATACAAACCGGAATTGTTGCAAGTAGAGGCCAATTTTGCCAGAATTAGCCAAATGCTACAAGGTGCAGAGACTGACCTCATCGTGCTGCCTGAACTGGCACTATCGGGATATGTATTTGCCGATCAAGCTGAGGTGGCCGCGAGCGCAGAGAGCATCCCGGACGGGGCAATCTTTCAGGGATTCAAGAAGCTGGCGCGTGATCTGGACTGCAGCATCGTATATGGCTTTGCAGAGAAGGCGAAAGAGCACTTTTTCAACAGCTCGGCTTTGATCAATCCAGACGGTAGCTATGAAATCTACCGCAAGATCCAGCTATTTTATCGGGAAAAGCTTTTTTTCAGCCCCGGAGACAAACCATACTTTGTGTCAAAAGCCAAGCATGGAGTGCGCATCGGAATGATGGTCTGCTTTGACTGGACCTTCCCCGAAGCTGCTCGCAGCCTGGCCCTGCAGGGTGCTCAGATCATCACCCATCCATCCAATCTGGTGCTGCCCTGGTGTCAGGAAGCGATGAAGACCAGGTCGCTGGAAAATCGCGTCTTTAGCATCACTGCCAATCGCACCGGTACGGAAACTAACGGTGAATTCAGTGAGTATTTCACTGGCAAAAGCCAGATCCTGGGAACCAAGGGTGAGATTCTTATCCGCCTGAGTGAGACCCAGGAAAGTCTCTATACCATAGAGATTGATCCGTTCTTGGCCGATAACAAGGCAGTCACGGAGCATAACGATGCCTTTAAAGATCGCCGCACCGAGATGTATAGCCTGCAATGACTAAGAAGCAGATTGAGCGCAGAATCGCCGAGCTGAGCGCTGAGATCGAGCGCCATAACGAGCTTTACTATACTAAGGCCGAACCGGAGATTACCGACTTTGAATATGACATGCTGGTGCACGAGCTTCAAGACCTGCAGAAGATGCTGCCCGGGGAGATTGCGCTGCCGGTTTTGAACAAGGTGGGCAGTGATCTTGAGCCCCGCAGCAAAAACATCCCTCACAAGCTCAGGATGGCCAGCCTGGATAATGCCTATTCTCTACAGGAGCTGGACGCTTGGTGGAGTAAACTATCCCTCGATCTGGGAGAAATTCTGCCCGTATGTTTGGAGCTCAAAATCGATGGCTTTGGCATCAATCTCTTTTATA
>CAZWUD010000196.1:0-2957 GCA_964637055.1 uncultured Candidatus Cloacimonadota bacterium | reverse complement strand
AACACGGCAAAAACCAGGGGAATGAAGATCGACTTCAGAGTCCTGAAGATCACGACAAGCACCGGGACTGCGATGATCGTCAGCAGGATGCGTATCCAACGCAGTTCTTTATAGCTGTCTGCCATGCTACCTTCCTTATATTAAGTGTTTATTAATATGACTCAGCCTGAGACTTTGTAAAAGCAAGCCGTCCTTTGATCACGAGTCTTTTGAAATAGCAATCCCTGTCAAGCGAGTTTTTTGCCAGACGGGGAATCTTCTTGACGGCAGAAGATATCCTCCATTTACTGCCCGCCAAAAGGAGAACAGGAGCAATGCAAAGATTTTCACCATGTGGCTTTGATTGCCACCAATGCGAGGCTTATATCGCCACACAAAATATTGACATGACAGTGCTGAGGAGACATCAATCTGCATATCAAAAGCAAATGGGCAAACCAATTACTATCGATGAATTGCTCTGTGACGGCTGTATGGCAAATGGCCGTAAGATCGCTTTTTGCGATCAATGTGAGCTCCGCCAGTGTGCTCTGGATCGCGGCTACACCGTCTGCTCCCAATGTCCCAAGTTCCCTTGCCCAAAGGGCAGCCATATCTGGACGGAGGGCTCAGTCTCAAGGGCTAATCTGAGCGCACTAAAAGATGAATTCGACTCCAAAAGCAAAGGATGAGATCACCTCTGCATCACCTTTGATCTTCCCATCCTGATTCACGTCGTTATAGATCTCGCTATAGCGGCCGATCAAGTCTGCATTTGGCGAAAGGCTATACACGATTTGGCCGGATACCGCCGCATTGGCATTGCGAGGATTCAGAAAATCCACATAAGGCACGTGGGTCTGGCTATAAGATATCCCTGCTTGTTTGAGATTCAGGACATTGTGCGGGTTTGCAGTGATATTTGCCCACAATCCTTTGCCGGTATTCATCTCTTTGCCATACATATCCTGATATGCCACTTTGATATAGCCAATATCCAAGACATTTGCGCTAAGGTAGGCAAACCAGCCCAGGGAGGACTTTGCTTCTTTCAAGAATTGCTCTTTTGTGACCAGGTCATAGACCCTTTGCTCACCGCTTTGTGTGATCCGGATTTTTGAGCGTTGTTCATCATAGAGCCGATCAAAGTACCCCGGCAAAAACTGGTCTGAGAAACTGCGGAATTCAAACTTGGCATTGAAGATGGCAAAGCGAGTGGAAAAGCCGGGGAATATGATGCCATCACCATATTTTTGGATTTTGGCATACTCGCCGTAGTGATCCAGGCTAAAGACAAAGCTTTCGACAATAGGGATCTGGTAATCGATACTGAAGACCTTGATATTTTTCCATCTATTATATGCGACGGCTCTATCGGAAATGACCGAGTAGTCAAAATCGTCCGGATCGGCACCATCCGTGATATTGGGAAAAGTATCAGCCACGTAGTCATTTAGGTCGGGGTGGTCCACCAGGCCATCTCCATCGATATCCACATCCTGCTCATCCGGGATGCCGTCGCCATCGGTATCAAGCCAGAAATTTGGATCATCGGGAAATCCGTCATATACATCAGGAATTCCGTCACCATCCCGATCGGGGTATTTGCTGTGCTGATTGCGGTCGGTCCCGATATTTACCCCCAACTTAATGCTCTGTAAAAATGGCACTTTGGTGTAGTGAAAAGGATCTGCGTGCAATCTGGCGGCGAGGATCTCATTTCTGTGGATATTGTGGGTAAAGATCTCAAGTCCGGTTCCGGAAAAAGGTGTATTGACTCCCACATATCCGCCCACATTCTTTTCTGAGGGGTAGCGCAAGACATTGGAATAGTGATCAAAGATCAGGCCGTGACCCAGGGTGTAGGAGGGGATGCAGCCGACTTTGAAATAAAAGGGATCCTGTCTACCCGCAAAACGAATGAAATAGATCTTGTTGAGATAGTCACGCCAGTCTTGCCAATTGTCACTGACGATCTTGCCATTGGCATCGAAAAGCATATCGATATCCAGGCCAAAACCAAATTTGCCGATAGCCATCTCCGGGCGCAAACGCACTTGGGAATAGCTCTCACCATCCATGCTGATAGACCCCACCATGCCGGTCATGCCATAGCCAAAACCTTCGTGATCGGCATATTCGTCTTCCATGCCGGGATCTCCGGGGATCGTTTGTGGCATTCCCTGCGCCCAAGCCATTAGCGGCAAGATTAGCATCAAAATCAAACAGCATTTCTGCATGGTATCCTCCCATATTATAGGATACCCCACGATACTTCAGTCGGGCTATAATGTCAAGTAATATCTGGCTTTGCAAGATCCACAAAGCTATATCCCTGCAGCAGCTTGCTTTGAGCACAAGGATAGATTTGCCTTTTTCAAGCGCAATGCCACCCGTCCACACAAGATGATTGAGCACAAGGATCTGATCTACAAAAAAGTCAGCTCAAAGCTCCTGCCTGATGCTTTATAGCGTTTTGAAGTCGGGTTCATGTCACGATCATGCTGCGCCCAGGCGATGATCGTGGCTTGATCCCCAGATAGATCAATGACGAAATCTGCGGGATGAGCCGGGCCTCTGTCGGCCAGGGTGAGTGCATAGCTTTTTTGGGGCGCAAAGATATCTTCAGAAGCTCTCGGCTTCACAGGCTTCCTATGCTGGATCTGCCATTTAGCATATCTATGATGGACGACTGATCCAGGCTCACGATGCACAATTTTCTTGACAATCATCAGACTATAAATTTGTGTCAGCCAAAAGTATAAACAGGTATATCCATTTAGCAATGATGAGCTTGGCTGCAGGCCATTACGCTTATAGGAAAACACAGAGGAGTCAAAGATGAGAAAAGTCAGGGTAGATATGGCATCGGCGTTCATGACCTTTGCTATCGGCAATGTGCATCACGTTAAGTGGATCACATGCAGATCGATGAAAAAGAGCCTGATCTTGATCTCTATCCTCATTATGGCGAGTGC
>CAZWUD010000195.1:1491-2977 GCA_964637055.1 uncultured Candidatus Cloacimonadota bacterium | reverse complement strand
GGCATGAGCATCGGTTTGGATCATATCGATCTTTTTGCGGTTTTTATTACGGTATCGGATGATCTGGTCCAGAGATTCCAGGAAATATGGTGCAAAATACTTTTTCCCATCCACGCTGAGGGTGAACCCTTTGAATACCGGATCCAGATACTCCGGCTTGCATTTACCGCGGGAGAAAAGATAGAAAACCGCTTCATCGGCAAGAATGCGGTAAACTTCGATAAAATCAAAGACGAAGCTTTTTTTATTGTAATTATCGCTATGTAACAACCCGATATATGGGTCCAATCCGGCGATAATAAGGGCGCGTTCCGTTTTGGAATAGAGGATCCCATAAGCATAGTTCAAAAATGTATTAAAAGCATCTTTTGCCGGCCGAAAGCTGCGCCCGGAGAATGCCCATGAATGTGGCATCATCACACTCAGCAAGCTATAATAGACTTTGGAGGCACTGCCTTCCAAGCCCATGAAGGTTCCGGAGAGTTCTTCCAAAGACCCTTCGGAATTGAAGATGGAGATGGCGTACTTGCGGAGTAGTTCCAGCTTTTGTTTTTGTTCCTCGGATATCCAATCTCTCTTTGAGAACAGGGTTTTGATGAATCTATATTGGTTCATGATCTTGATGCAGACCCAACGTTTGATAAAATCCAGGCCCATAGCGTCGGAGAGCATCTGTAATTGTTTGCGCCGAATGAGCACGGTGCTACCGATTCTGGGGAACCACACTCTGGCATAGGGGTCGCCGTATTTATCCAGCATGATCACATCGATATTGTGTTTCATGGCAAGCTGGATGGCGTCTGAACTGATCTGCACGGCGTTTGAGATCACGATACTGCTGATTTTTTGGGGAGAGATTTTCAGCTTCTTCTCATCCACGTATATCTCAAAGACATCATCTTTTTTGCGCAAAGCCGAGCCGTAAGTATTGAGGTGGAGCTCCATATCATAAAGAAAGGACAGAGCCCGCTTCGGTGGGCTCCAGGATAAATCCGGTTTCGGGTTTGTAAGCTTTGTCCATGTCCTCATGTGGGACATAGTAGATATGCTCATCAAGTTTATTAAAAAAGGACATGCGGATATCGTAGCGGCTGATATCTGCAGGGCTGAGATTGAGCTGATACGCTGCCAGCTTGTGGTAGCTTTTTTTGAGTTGCAGCCGGGCTGTAGATTCTGTTTTTTGATCCAGACCGGCCTTGTCTTTGAGGGTCTCCCGGGCTCGGATGAGATTGTCCATTGCGCTTTGGGCGTCCTGATCCAAAAGAATATAGACCGAGTGTGTGGCATATTGATCTTCGATGAGGCAAAATTTATCTATGGCAAGCTGATCCCGGTAGTCCTGGTCATAATTCAATTCTTTGATAGCATTCATCAGCGCTTGTGCTTCTACTTCAAATTCCAGGCTAAGATAGTATTTGCGGATCAATTCCGGGAAATCACGGCTTTCCAGGCTGTCCCGGCCTCTGAGGACTTCTTTGGTTTTTTG
>CAZWUD010000195.1:0-1391 GCA_964637055.1 uncultured Candidatus Cloacimonadota bacterium | reverse complement strand
TCTGATCTCTTCTATGTGTTTGAGCCGGCAAGCCGGGGTGTGATAGGTGGTGAGACAAAAGAGGCGGAAAGAATCTTGATAGATATCTTTGAGCATCTCAAAAAGCCGTATGGCGCTGCGTTTGGTATTCATGACAAAGAGGGCGGTATCGGCCTCCTGTAGATCCAGATCCCGCACAAAATCCTCCAATGAACAGGACCGGGGAGAGATCTGCATTTTCACCCGATTGAAGATGGGATGGTCAAAAAGTCCCGAGGGGCTGATTTCCTGATAGCTGCCGGGAATATAGATAAAGGGTTGAGTGGCAGTACAGGTGAGGATTTTGGTGTCAAATCTTTGGGCTAGGATGGCAAAGATTTTGCGCAAAAGTGGATAGTATTTGGGCGGCAGGCTCTGCACTTCATCCAAGAGGATGATGGAATTGACGATATTGTGCAATTTGCGCACCATTGAATTGCGAGATCCGATCAGCGAGTGAAAGAGCTGGACGAATGTGGAAACCACGCAGGCGGCATTCCAGGAATCTGCCAGGAGCTTATCATTCACAAAATCACGATAATCATAGTTTTCGCTGGGGTTTTCGCGGGAGAAATCCACAAGGTGATGGTGCTTGAGCAGCAAGTCCGGGTCCTGCGGATTCAGGCCGTTTGCGCTCAGAACCCGCTCAATCTCTTGGTGGTTTTGATCTATAATAGAGGTATATGGCAGGCAATAGATCACGCGGCGGGGCTGTGACCTATTTTGCTGAAGCGCTTCAGTAAAGCCCATGCAGGCCAGGGTCTTTCCACTGCCGGTGGGAGCGCTCATGGCGTAGCAATTTGTGGAATCAGACCGGACTTTGGATGCCGCTTCTAACAATTTGCTGCGGATAGTATTTAGGTCATTCTTATCTGTGCCAAGAGAGTTCAGGTGCTGTAGCGGGGTATATGATATGGGCTGCTGAAGGCTCTGGTCGGTCTGATAATCAATGCGGGCAGCATCGTATTTATCTGCATCTATGAGGACAGAAAAAAGCAGGTTCTGTAGCAGAAATCGCTCGATGGCATCATCTTCATCTTCATAGATTTCAAGGCATTCCAGATTAAGGCCAAGATTATTTAGAGAAATTCTATCGATTTCGGGAAGCGTGATCTGATGCTCTGAAACAAAATCCTGCAGCCCCGAATCAGCTGTTATTTGCGCTTTGATATCCTGATAAATCTTAAGTGTGGTATCGATCAAACTGCCATTATCCAGACGTTCAGTGCCAAAGGCGGTTAGATTTCCGTGATGACGCTGCACTGCCTTGAAGGCTATCAGGGCAAAATCCTGCAGGCGGGGATCATCGCGAAGATCAAAATAGAGCAAAATAGCAGAGATCAGGCTGTGCCTGGTGTATGCCGAACTCCGGG
>CAZWUD010000194.1:0-2989 GCA_964637055.1 uncultured Candidatus Cloacimonadota bacterium | reverse complement strand
ACCTTTGATACATACATTCCTTGCGCCTTTCTGATTTCAATGGGACTATTCAAAGCACCTTCTGATGATCCGGATAATCTGATCCTGCTGTTCTACGGTCATTTTATTGTCGCTGGGCAGGCAAAGCCCGCGATCAAAAACGCAGCGCCTACCTGCATGGTGATCAAATAGTTCAGGCTGGCCTGCAGATTCTCTCTTTTGGAAAAGAGTACACAGAAAAAGGAGGAAAGGCTCATCAGCTCCCAAAACATCAGGAAAACAAGGCTGTGGCGAATCCAGAGCAGACAGTGTATGCTCAGCCCCATCAATCCTAACCAGAAAAGGTGGGAGCCCAGATCCTCGCCATCGCGTTCCTTTAGATAATGATGCCCGTAGAGCATCCCCAAAGGCAAGCCGATGGAGAATATCAATCCGAAAAAGGCTGACAATTTGGTGAGTGAAATGCTTACAATGCCAATCGGCTGTGGCAGGCTGAGAATGAAATCTTGCACTCCGCAGGAGAAAAACACTTCCATATATTCATAGCCGAGTAAGGCTGAACCCAAGATCCAGAGGGTCACAAAGAGTCCCGAGCGCTTCCGAAGAGCGGGGACAATCGCCAATAGCAAAATCAGGATGCCGAAGCTCATGATATCCCCATTATGGAGGTGATCCCACTGATGATGCTAAGGGGGTGCACAGGGCAACCCGGAATATAGAGACAGGCTTTCCAATCCTTTAGGAAACTGCGGTCGATAGCGTCACTTTCAGCAAAGAGGCCGCCACTGATGGCGCAGGCTCCGCAGAGAATTAGAAATTTGGGCTCGGGAATAGCCTGCCAGGTTTCCGCCAGGGCAGCCGCCATGTTTTGCGAAATCGGCCCGGTGAGTATCAATGCATCAGCGTGACGGGGGGAAGCCACAGTCTCCACTCCATAGCGGCAGATATCAAAGTTTACGTTGTTAGATGCGCCCAATTCCATTTCACAAGCATTGCATCCTGCTGCTGAGACGCTGCGCAGAGCAAATGAGCGGCGGAATCTGCGGGGCAGGATAAATTCCATCGCCGGAAGCTTTGCCTGGCCGGGGGCCATGATCAGCTTTCCACGGCTGTCTGTGGACATCTTATAGTTATTGCTAAAATCAACCATATCAGGGTGTTCACGGCTGCATAATCCGCAGAATGTACACTTTCCCAGATCCAGTCCTTGATCAGAGAAGGCCTTGGCAGGGCAGAGCTCTTGCAGAAGTTTCAAATCTGCATTGATGTCAAGTATGGGAAGCCCGGGGAAAGCCGGATCGATGCCCACCTTAAGTGGGTTTGGGATAGCCTGATAACCGTGGGTAAAGCGTGCTTTTAGAAGTTCAAACATCTATAGATCACTCCCACAGTAAGAAAGGTCAAAACTCTTGTTACACAAAGGAAAATCTGAAACCTGCTCCCCGGCAACCGCAATGGAGAGAGCCTGCCAATTTATCAAAGAAGGATCCACTACTCTGTACCACAATGCGCTTTGCTCGTCTTTGGCTTTTACGATGTGCACGATTCTGCCTCTGGCGCTTTCAACGATGGATATGGCTATCCTGTTTGGGATCAAAGCCTTTGGTGTGGAGCGGACCGGTGCAGCAGGATCTACTTTGTCCAAAAGCTCCAAGACAAGAGCCAAAGATTGCATCGCTTCTGTATAGCGCAAATGGGCCCGGGCATATACATCTCCGGAG
This sequence comes from uncultured Candidatus Cloacimonadota bacterium, assembly GCA_964637055.1. GTDB lineage: Bacteria > Cloacimonadota > Cloacimonadia > Cloacimonadales > Cloacimonadaceae > UBA5456. The sequence continues at coordinate 1,289 of CAZWUD010000194.1, read as the reverse complement.
GATTGGGTATGCACCAGGAGTCCGGGGAAATCCCGGATAGGGAAATCCACGCGGGCATCTACTCCGATACCGCTGGCTTTGGCGGAAATCCCGCTGAAACCAAAGCGCAGAGCATCTGCTTTGCTTACTCTTCCTGTGTCATCAAAACGTGAAACCACGCTGGAATTGGCAAACATCGCCTCTGCAGAATACCGGGTCTGAGTGGCACATCTCTCCAGCTTATGCTTGAGGGTATCTATCAAAGCTTTACTGAGCGGATAGTTTACGCCACCCACAGAGAGTGCGCGTTTTCCGAATCTGCTTCCGCAGATGCTCAGGGTGGAATTGACCACAGTGGTGCGAAGCGCTGCAAAGAGATTCTGCCCCATAATATACGCCACATCGCCTGCGAGCGCAGAGAGTGTGGATAGATGCATCGCGACGCGTTCCAGTTCCAATAAGATAGCGCGGATATCATTGCCTTTTGATTCCAGATCAGAGAGGCTTTCCACCGCATGGCAAAAGGCGGTGCCGTGTCCGATAACGCTGTCACCTGCGATGCTCTCAACCAGATGTATACGGCTGGGCAAGGCTCCCGCGGTCAGCATCGGAATGAGTCCGCGATGTTGCCACCCCAATTGGATCTCCAGATGCTCCACGATCTCACCCCTCATCAGAAAGCGGAAGTGTCCCGGCTCTATCACGCCGGCGTGAACCGGGCCCACTCCCACTTCGTGAATCAAGCTGGATTCACTTTGCAAAAAGGGATAGTCTTCGATCTTTACTTTGCCATGAATAGGGTGACGAACGCTCTTCAGCCAGGGGTGCTGGACGGGAAGTATGTCGAATTCTTCATATAGTTCTCGTTCAAACATCTGAAAAGCCGGAAAGTCTACGCTGAGTGAGGGATATTGGCCCCGGTCGGGAAATGGCGAACATAAGAAATCCAGTTGATGAGTCTTACCCATCAGACAATAGAGGAGTCGCTCCTCAGTGCCAAAAAAAGCTAAGGGTTGATAGCCGTCAGCCAGCAGTTCGCGCACCATTCCTAGAAAGGAATCCGCATCAGCAAGCTGTACCGCTTCCTTTTGAAAAAGCTTGTTCATTTATCAATAAATATCTTCTATGTAGTGCCTAAGATCCCACTAAATTGCTCATCGAGCCTAACATCGTGCTAATCAGTATCAAGTAGATTCCGATTCCGATACCTATAAATATCAATTGAGCGATAGCCCAGTTTTTACGGTTAGGATTCTCATTTTTGCTTGCTGCCCAAACGATGAGCATGACAATATTGACAATGGGTATAA
>CAZWUD010000193.1:0-2990 GCA_964637055.1 uncultured Candidatus Cloacimonadota bacterium | reverse complement strand
CCAAATGTCAGTGATTTGTCCGGCCTTATATATATAGAGGCTATCCGGATGCCGAAAAAAAACAAAACGAGGTACAAATCATGAAAACCAAACTGAAATACGGAATCTCCGCCTATAGCGGAACCATCGACGACATCACCTTCTCCAGTTATAAGAATGGCAAAGTCTGCATTGCCCGCAAATGGGTGATGCCCACGCTCACCGCAAACAATGCCGAGATCGGCTCTGCCGCCAAAAATCTGAGCGCTATCTATGCCCAGTGCAGCGAGGAATACAAGAGTGATCTGCGCACCTATGCGGATCTTTATGCCCGCGAGATTACAAAAGACAGGGAGCTCCCGCCCAATTCCTACGGGCTCTTTGTGAAGATGTTTTACGCTTTCAGAGCGGAAAATGACGGCATGGTGGATCTGAAGAGCGTGAGCTATGATGATCTGATTACCCTCTTTCCGGATGTAACCAGCATCGCCACCGCCGTGGAAGCCGGCTTTCTGCCCCGGGTCAGCGGCTCTGAACTTCTAACCGAAAGCATGTAATGGAGGAAAAATGACAAACAAATACAGCCCATTGGCCCACGAACTCGCCACCCAGGTCAACAAATTGATCAACATCCCCCTGGTAAGTGAAGAGCATGAACAGGAGTTCTTTGAACTGATCATCGCAATACTCCTGCAGCTTTTCTTCGACAGCTTCGAAATCGAAAACTGATAGACAGTACATGAATAACTAATCTCTGAGTAGGCCTCCATCTTCAGGGTGGAGGCCTTTTTTGGGCATGCATTTGCTACGAGTTTGTTTATATTGTTAATATCGGAATAAAAATTGTATGTTAATCAGGATTAGTGAAGACTTGGAGACAAATATGATTATCAGATTTCGCAATATACTATTGATCTGCTTGCTGATGAGTATCAGCGGCGCTATCCTGGCCATAGATTTTCAGGAAAGCTGGCTGGACTACGCTTGGAATGAGCGTTTTACCACGACCAATCCGCCACAAGCGCCGGTGCGCTCTATTGCCGAATTTGAGCCGGCAGAGGCGGTTTTGATCCGATATCCTCTGGGGATCCCGACCTCGCTGGTGCTCGAGCTGGCCAATACTGTGGAGCTGATCTGCCTGGTGGGCAGCAATTCCCAGCAAAATAGTGCCACAAGTTCCTTCCTCAGTGCCGGGGTAGATATGGATCAGGTGAGCTTTATCATCGCCAATACGGACAGCTACTGGACCCGGGACTATTCCCCCATCTTCATCTTTGACGGCAATCTGGACTACGGCCTGGTGGACTTTCGCTACAACCGTCCCCGCCCCAATGATAACCTGGTGCCGGAGATAATTGCGGACGAGCTGCAGATCCCCTACTTTGGCATGAATCTCTATCAGACTGGCGGAAACTATATGAGCGACGGCCTGGGGGGCGCGGTGCAGAGTCACATTGCCTATACTGAAAATGGTAATAATCCCACGGTAGTGGATGGACTGATGCAGGACTTTTTGGGCATCACAAATTATCACGTGGTGCAGGATCCGAATGATACCTATATCGACCACGTGGATTGCTGGGGCAAATTTCTGGCACCGGACAAGATCTTGATCCGCAGAGTGCCCAGTTACCATCCTCAATACAACTCTCTGGAAGATACTGCAGATTATTTTGCGAGTCAGATCTGCGCCTGGGGCTATCCTTACCGGGTTTACCGCGTTGATACTCCAGGAGATCAGCCCTATTCAAACTCTTTGATTTTAAACAAGCGCGTCTTTGTGCCGGTGATGAATAGCGGTTGGGACGCAGCGGCCCTGCAGGTCTATGCCGAAGCCATGCCGGGCTATGAGATCGTGCCGGTAATGGGTAGCGGATATACCCCCTGGCAGAGCACGGACGCTCTGCACTGCCGCACCCATGAGGTTCCTGATGCACAGATGCTATACATCGCACATCAGCCCTATTATGGCATGCAGAACCCCGCTGATGAATACAGCTTTGAAGCCCAAATCATCCCGCATAGCAATACTGATTGCATCGCGGACTCCACCTATCTGGCCTATCGGATCAATAGCGGTGAATGGCAGATCAATCTGCTGCAAGCCGATGGCGGATATGAATATAGCGCGGCTATACCCGGACCCGCGGTGGGTGATACCATCCGCTACTACATTCACGCCGCAGATAATAGCGGGCGCAGTCGCAGTCATCCTCAATTTGCAGAACTGGACCCTCATTACTTTGTGCTGGAAGGTGCCGCCGAAGCCCCCACCATCAGCCACAATCCCATCGATAGCATCGCTGAAGATGAGGTGAGCCTGACCGTTATCGCCGAAGATGAATCCGAGATCGCCGAGGTTTTGGTGATCTGGCAGGTTGACGAGGGTGAGATCCAGAGCGGCCCGATGAGCTATGCCGGCAATAATATCTATCTGTACAGCATTTTCCCGGATTTTGAGGACGATGCCGAGCTTTTCCACTATCAGATCAGCGCCAGTGACGTCTGGGGCAATCAAAGCTGGCTACCGGCTGAGGATCAACGGTATACAGCCCAGATCCTGCCCGTTTCCAATGAGGACAGCAGTCAGGTTCCGGCGGCGCTGAGCCTGAGATCATACCCTAATCCGCTCAGGCGGGATCAAGCACTCTGCCTGAACTATGAACAGGAAAAGGCAGGCCCGGCGCGGCTGAGCATTTACAACCTGCGCGGGCAATTGATCTTTGAAGAAAAAGTGCAAGCCCAGAGCGGCCAGATCCATTGGGATGGACGCGATATGCGTGGAAATAAATCCACAAACGGTATTTATTTCCTACGTTTTGAAGCCCATGGAAAGAGCTCTAACCGTAAGTTAATTATAGCACATTGAGGCACTGTTGAATAATATCAACAAGTGTATTGAAATAAATCCTCACATTTCCCTTGACAGAAAAAAGGGAGCTAGTGAAACTGTCATTAGCCTACAGACCCTACATAGAATGCCCTCCGAGCAGTGGGGATGCCGCCCGGCA
>CAZWUD010000192.1:0-3006 GCA_964637055.1 uncultured Candidatus Cloacimonadota bacterium | reverse complement strand
TACCAATCTCAGCCGTGATCATCTGGATTTTCATCGGGATATGGATGACTATTTTGAAGCAAAATATCAGCTTTTCCTGAATGCTGCCCATGAAAGTGCACAAAGCCTGATCAATATCGACGACTCTTATGGCAAAATCATCCATGAGCGGCTCTCTCAATTGAGATCGAAGGTACTGAGCATCGGCCGTACTGAAGATTCAGATCTGCGCATCCAAAATCCGCAGACCGGGCTGAGCGGATCCTCCTTTGAATTGGTCAACAGACAGGGTGAATCAGCGGCAATCTCAGGATCTCTGATCGGAGACTTTAATATCGACAATCTTGCCCTGGCCTGCGCTGCGCTCTACTCCGACGGCAGTTCTTTGGCGGAGATATCTCATCTTTGCAGTGATTTAACCCCGGTGCGAGGACGAATCGAACCGGTCATAAATGAGCGTGGACTTGGGGTTTACATCGACTACGCTCACAGCCCGGATGCGATTGACGGAGTATTATCCAGTTTGAGCAAGCTCCCTCATCAGAGGGTTATCACGGTGTTTGGTGCCGGCGGTGACCGGGATAAAGGCAAACGCCCGCTGATGCTGAAAGCGGCTCTCAGGCACAGCGATGTGGTGATCATTACCGATGATAACCCCCGCTATGAAAGCCCCGAGAGCATCATCTATGACATCGTGAAAGATACCGATTTTGCCTTGCCCTGGTGGATTATCCGTGACCGGACAGAAGCTATCCAAGCCGCCATCAGACTTGCCCGCCCGGGAGATATCGTGGCCATTTGCGGCAAGGGACACGAGACGTATCAGGAAATCAGGGGCATCCGTCATGACTTTGATGATCACCAGATCGCCGGATCTGCCCTGAATAGAGACTTTGCATCAAAAGCGGATGATGAGCTCATTCTGCCGGTGGATCCACTCTTGCTCAGAATCCTGAACCAGGAAGAGCCCCAGGAAGAGCCATACTCACCGGCTCATTCTTATCACTATGTCTCAACCGATAGCAGGGACATCAAAAATGGCTCGGTGTTTTTTGCCATCAAGGGTGAATATTTTGATGGTAACCGCTTTATCCCGCAGGTGCTGGAAGGTGGCTCAAACCTGGCAGTGGGAGACTATCCCGACCTGATAAGCGATAGATTTATCCAGAGTCCAAAGGCCGAACTGCTGATGGCCAACCTGCTGAAGAAATATCTGCAACTTTTTCCTTTATATAAAATTGCACTCACCGGCTCTACCGGCAAGACAAGTGCCAAGGAAATCCTGGCACAAATCCTGACAGAGCATGCTCCCACCCTGAAAACCCAGCGTAATGAGAACAACATCATTGGGCTCTGCAAGACCATCCTCCGCGTGCAAGCGGATCATAAATACGGCGTTTTTGAGATCGGCACCAATCACTTTGGCGAGATCGCTCTTTTGGCAGACACCGTCACTCCGGATGCGGGGATCATTCTGAATATTGGGCCCTCACACCTGGAGTACTTTAAGGATGAGGAGGGTGTTTTCCGGGAGAAGTCCGAGCTCTTTCACAGAGCTTTGGGCATGCGCCTCTTCCCTGCTGATGATCCCCGTTTTGAAGCCTATAAAAACAGGGGCAAGAGCGTGGGATTTGCCGAAGATGCAGATTACTTTATTCACCACGTCGAAGCCGCTGAAGATCGGCAATTCTTCAGTATAGGGGCTCAGAGATGGCGCATCCCTTACGGCGCTCCTCACTATGTGATCAATTCCGCTTTTTGCATCGCCATGGCGTTGGAGCTGGGCTTGAGCGCACAAACGATACAGACTGCTTTGGATCGTGAGCTGCAGATCGATATGCGGATGCAGATCGAGAAAAGCGGCCTGCGGCACATCATTGTGGATTGCTACAATGCAAACCCTATCTCCATGCAGAGTGCTGTTGAGTATTGGCGCGACTACCGTCCTGATCTCCCCCATCTGGCTTTTTTGGGTGATATGCTGGAACTGGGTGAAAGCAGCGAGCTTTATCATCAGATGATCGGGGCCATCCTTTTGGAGAGCGGCGATCTCACTGTTTACAGCGTGGGAAGCTTTGCCCGTAGTTATCAAAATATCGATACAAGACACTACAAGGACGTCGACGAGCTTTTGGCTGACTTCCCGTCATTGCCGGATGAGGCAGTGATCCTGGTCAAAGCATCAAACGGCATTCATTTGGAAAAGATCCTGCCCGGATTGAGAGGAGAAATCTGATGCTTTATCACTTGCTCTATCCACTGGCTGACTACTCGATTGTCTTCAACGTATTCAGATACGTGACCTTTCGCTCCATCGGAGCATTTATCACAGCCCTGATCTTTACGCTGATCTTTGGCCCGGCATTTATCAGGTTGCTAGAGCGCAAGGCCGCCGTGGAGAGCATTGATGATGATATGCCGGAAAAACATCGCAACAAGGCAGGCACGCCTACGATGGGCGGAGTGATTATCCTCATCGCGATGCTGGTGGCCTCACTTTTGTGGAATATACTCACAAATTATGCTATCCTGATGATGTATCTCAGCACTTTATGGCTTGGGATGTTGGGCTTTTTGGATGATTATCTGAAGAACTTTGTAAAGTCCAAAAAGGGCTTGGTCCCGAAGTATAAGCTTTGGGGGCAGATATCCATCGCCCTGATTCTCACACTTTCCATTTATTACAGCTCATCCTCAGCAGATCATATCACGGCATTGCAAATCCCCTTTTTCAAAGGTATGTACCTGGAGCTGGGCATTCTCTTCATTCCCTTCGTGGTCTTTATGATCACCGGCAGCTCCAATGCGGTCAACCTCACCGACGGTCTGGATGGACTGGCAGCGGGGACTCTGGCCTTCACAGCGTTGGGACTGGGTATCATGAGCTACCTCAAGGGGAACTTTGTGGCGGCGGATTACCTGAATCTGGAATTCATCGCCACGGCAGGTGAATTGACCGTTTTTATATCAGCCATGATGGGTGCGCTGATCGGCTTTTTGTGGTACAATAGCTATCCTGCCCAGGTC
>CAZWUD010000191.1:0-3025 GCA_964637055.1 uncultured Candidatus Cloacimonadota bacterium | reverse complement strand
TTTAATGAGGCCAAACAGAGTAAGTGCATGGACGCCCGTGACGGAAGCTATGCCTATGCGGCCAATGATATACTGCTGTATGACGATGGAGGGCATAACCAGCTCAATCTCAGCGATCTCACCCGGGATCAAGGGCTGATCCTGAACGTGCAAATCACTTTGGATCACCATCTCGTGTTGCATCAACACCGCCGGCTGGACTCTTGGGAAGGCCTTACCGTGATCACCGAAATCGATCCTGCTTATCCGGCTCAGATCCTGAGTTCACACAGCTATCCTTCCTATTATCAGCGGATGCCGGAGGCCTTTTGCATCATGCCCAATGGCCGCAGAATGCTGGTGAGATTTGTGGATGGCTCGCTTCATCTGAGTGAGATCATGCCTGACGGAAGTCTGGAAGAGATCAGCAGTCTGGATATCAGTGACACCATGTATATGTATGGACGCTTGAGCATGAAAGCGGCCAGCAATCATGCCCTTGACCTCTTTTATTGGGAGAATGTCAGTGGTCTGGAGTATGAAGGCTGGGGGCAGATCCATCACTACCGCCTGCAGGTTCCTGTCTCCACCGATGATCCTGCCATCCCCGCCCTCACGCGGGCGCAGCTAAATGCCTATCCGAATCCGGCGCATCAGGTGGTGAATATCGAGATGAAGATCCCCGCTCACGGGCAGCATAGCCTGGAGATCTTTAATATCCGGGGTCAGAAGATTCGAGAGTATAGCTCTTTGGGTGCGAAGTCCGAAGGGGAATACAGGCAGGAGTGGGATCTGAAGGATGAGAAAAGAAATCCCGTATCCCGCGGAGTCTATATCCTCCGCCTCAAAGTGGATGGCAAAGAGACTGTCTCCAGGAGGATTACAGTTCAATAGATTATAAAAAATAAGGGTGCTCGCAAGGGCGCCCTTTCTTTTTATTCACTTGGGGAGCGGTAAAAAACGCTTGACTACTCAGCGAAGTTTGGGCAAAATTGAGCCCAGCAGTTAAGTCACTGCGAAAAATAATGCATAGGAATAGCGTATGAGCCCTCTGAGCGAGCATCATCTATTGGTCTTTTTAGTCCAATTTGCACTAGTGCTTGGACTCTGCAAATTTGTGGGTTACTTCTTTGAGAAGATGAAGCAATCCAGCGTGACAGGGGACATCCTGGTGGGGCTGGTTCTGGGTCCGGCGGTTTTGGGGCGGCTTTTTCCCGAAATTCAGGCTACGCTTTTTCCTCCTGATGCGATCCAGCGCTCGATGCTGGAAACCATCGCCTGGTTTGGCAATTTTTTCCTCCTGATGGAAGCTGGACTGGAGATCAATTTTTCCCGTGTCTGGCAGCAGCGTGGGGATGCGGTAAAGCTCTCGCTGGTGGATCTCACTTTGCCCATATTGATCAGCTTTATACCGCTGTATTTTCTGCCCTCCCGCTATCTGGTGGATCCCTCCCACAGGCTGCTTTTTGCCCTCTTTGTGGCGGCAGTGATGACCATCAGCGCCCTGCCGGTGGCCATCCGCGCTATGCGGGATCTGAATATCATGAAGACGGATATAGGCTTTTTGATCATCTCCGCCCTCACCATCAATGACATTGCGGGCTGGGTGATCTTTACCGTGATTCTGGGAATTTTCACACATGGTTCGGCGGATCTGGGCTTCATCAGCAGATTGGTGCTATTGACCCTGACTTTCACGGTGGTCAGTTTGACGCTGGGGCGCCGCATCGTGGACCGCATGGTCACCTTTATCCACAATAAAAGCAATGAGAGCACCGGGCTCAAGGTCACGTTCATCATGCTGATCGGTGCACTCTTTGGGGCTCTCACCCTCAGGATCGGCATCCATTCTCTCTTTGGCTTTTTCATGGCGGGCACGGTTTTGGGCGAGGCCACTCATATCAATGAACGGGATAGATTTGTGGTAAATCGCCTGGTCTATGCGATCTTTGTGCCGATCTTCTTTGCCAATATCGGGCTGCATCTGGATTTTATTGCCAATTTTGACTGGAAACTGGTGCTATTGATGGTGACAGTAGGGGTTGCGGCACGCTATCTGGCGGCAAATCTGGGGGCGCGCTGGTCCGGGCAGGACAAGAGCAATCTGAACGTGATCTCCATCGCCCATACACCGGGTGGAGAGATGCACATCGTGGTGGGCATGCTGGCCTTTAACGGGGGTTTGATCAACGAGAGGGTCCTGGTGAGTATCATCGCTTCGGCTTTGATTTCCACCATTATAGCCGGCCCCTGGCTCTCTTCTGCAGTGCGCAAGCTGCGGCGCTATCTCTTTGACATCGTCTTTGCCGAAAATGATGTACACCTGGATTTTGATGGGACCAGCAGGGAAAATGTCCTGGAGGGGATCAGTGAAGTGGTGGCAGAGCGCACCGGTCTGGAGGCGCAGACTATATTGAATGAGATCATGCTGCGCGAAGAACAGATGAGCACGGCGATGGGGCGGCGTCTGGCGATGCCGCATGCGCGTCTGGAAGGGCTGGATCGCTCATACATCTTTGTCTTCCACACCCGGCTGGGGCTGGAATGGGATAGCCCGGACGGCAATCGGGTGCGGCTGGTGATCCTGGTGATCACGCCCCTGGAATCCCCCAATGCGCAATTGCAGGTGATGCAGGCTCTGGCAAAAACGCTCTCGGACAGGCAACAACTGAACAGCCTGGTCAACAGCCGGGATCGGCGCTATATCTGGGCGGCGCTGAGGAGCGAATTGGACGATTGCAGCCGTTGTAATGTGGCGGAGGCTTAGATCAAGGGGGACAGCATTTAAGCGCGGTGGTCAATCATCATCAGGCTTTGGGCTGTAGTTCATATCTTGTGATAAAAGTGCTTTGCTGCCTGATAGCAGGCATTTAGGGCAAATCTGCAGAGCCTTGTAATAGAAGAATATACGCTATTTGGGTCGGACTTTTGGCTTTTTTTTCTTGACAGAAAGGCGCGGGATAAATTTTGTGATTGAACATAAAGAATTTCGGTCCAGTAACTCAGCGGTAGAGTATCTGCCTTTTAAGCAGAGAGTCGATGGTTC
>CAZWUD010000190.1:1576-3061 GCA_964637055.1 uncultured Candidatus Cloacimonadota bacterium | reverse complement strand
TGGAAAGCTTGCGCACGGGCAATCAGATTTTGCAGGGATTGCTCTATGTGGCTGCAGCAGCCCGGGATGCCGGACATAAGGTCACCGTGGTAATAGCCGATAAAGACGATGTGGACAAATACATACGCCGTTACCAGCCGGAACTCCTGGCAGTATCCTGCGTAACCTCCACTTACCCCATCATGCGCGATCTTTTGATCCAGGTAAAAAAGGAGCATCCACAGATCAAGACCATCATCGGCGGACACCATGCAACCTTCATGTACAAAGAGGTTTATGCGGATACCGGAGTGGATTATATCTGCCGTGGTGAAGGTGAAGAGGTCTTTCCCAGTCTTTTAGCAGAACTCGAAAAAGGCAATGAATACCCCCAGATCATGGGCATGGTTTTTTATAAGGATGGACGCTTTTGGAATGATGAAGAGATCGTGATCATGCAAGATATCGAGCATTTGCCCAAGATCACGCGCGATCTCACCGCTCCGGGATTTAGCTTCAGCCCCAAGATCGTATCCTCCCGCGGCTGCCCCTTTTTCTGTTCTTTTTGCTCTATTTCTGCCTTTTATGGGGGCTCTTACCGCAAACGCAGCGTGGAGACCGTGATCGCGGAAATCAAAGAATACATCGAGTGGGGACATACGGATTTCTGGTTTCATGACGACAATATGACTGTGGATGTCGATTGGGTAAATCGTTTTTGTGATCTGGTCGAAGCGGAAAACCTGAAGTTCACCTATAGTTGCATGAGCAGGGTGGATACGATCTGCCGAAATCCCCAGATCTTTGCGCGCATGGCAAAAACGGGTTGCAACCTGGTTTCCATCGGCATCGAAAGCGGCATTCCCGAAGTGCTGGAGCGTATGCACAAAAAGATAGACGTCCGGCAGATCAAGCAGGCGATCCAAATCATGAACCGGATAGGAGTTACGCACAACTGGTATATGATCCTGGGCTCCGGTGATGAATATGACACCAAAGAACATCTGATGCAGAATATCCGTTTCTTTAGCAGCCTGCCTTTGGGCTATGTCCTGATCTCCATCCTCACGCCCTTCCCAGGCACCGAGCTATTTCATAAATTAAAAGCCGAAAACCGCATCAGGCATTACAATTGGGAAGAATACGACATCATTCACTGCGTTTACGAGCCCCTCGGCATCAGCCATACCGAGATCGAAAAGATGCTGCCCAAAGCTTATCTAAGAGTCTATCTCAGCAAGGGCTGGAGGCTATTCCCGCTTTTGATCAGAAGCGTCAGAAACAGCACCATCACCCCCCGCAAAATCGGCATTGCGATCAAATCGCTCTTTGTTACCCGCTTTTTGAAGAAGGATTTTACCAAGACACTGAAGAAACCTTGAGGGGTTATGGGTTGATTTAAATGTAGAATTTAGGATGTTAGATGTAGGAATGAATTGAGAATTGAGGATGGCTGCGTGCTGCTTGAAAACTTCCCCTCAATCCGCAGCTGGAGCTACGGGGAAC
>CAZWUD010000190.1:0-1476 GCA_964637055.1 uncultured Candidatus Cloacimonadota bacterium | reverse complement strand
GGCTGCGTGCTGCTTGAAAACTTCCCCTCAATCCGCAGCTGGAGCTACGGGGAACAGAAACGGCCCCCCTTTTATTTCGTGTAAATTCGTGTATTTCGTGGTTAATTCAAATCTGCGGAATCTGCGTGATCTGCGTGCAACTTGAAAACCTCAAAACTCGAAAACTTCATTTGAAAACTCCCTCTACTCATATCCCTTGCCCTTACCGGTCACCAGCACATGAAAGCGGTTATACATCTGCCGCAGGCGATAAACCGTTTCTTTATTGGGATTTAGCTGTGCCAGCGTCTTTTTCAAAAAGATCTCCCAGTTTGTGGTTTCATGATTCTTAAAAAAGCCAATCTCCCGCATCACATCCAGCATATAGTGATGAATCCGGTCCAGCTCTTCCCCGTTCACCGCGTTAGGCTTGCTGCGTCCATCATCTTCCAGATTGCGTTGTTCAAAGCTTTGGATTTCATAGGCGGCCAGCGCCACAGCCTGGGCCAGATTGATAGAGGGAAAGTCTGGATTTGCCGTATAGTGGCATCGGAGGGGGCAGAGATCCGCTTCTTCATCGGTCAGTCCATAGGTTTCGCGGCCAAAGACCAGCCCGATTTTGAGCTGAGGCAATTCATGCACATAAGCCGCCATCTGCATGGGTGACATATCGATAGGTTTATTTTTTCCCAGTCTGCGGGAAAAGGCAATCACCCGGTCCAGATCAGATATTGCAGAACCGAGATCATCATAGATGCGGGCATTTTCCAGCAAGTGTTCGGAGTGCATGGCCAGATAAAAGTCGTTCTTTTGGGGAACAGTGCCCACGATGCGCAGGTCATCGAAGCAGAAGTTATTCATGATGCGGGCAATGGCGCCCACATTTCCGGCATAGATGGGCTCGACCAGGATGATCGAGATTTGGGCTTTACTTGCGGGCATTTACTCTTTTGCGAATGCGAATCACGGAATTGAGCTTGTTTGCCATGTTTTGCACCTGGGGATTTTTATCCTTGCGCCATTCGGTCACGGTGCGTTGGGTGATGCTCATAAAGTCATTTCCGCGATCTCCCCTGCTCTTTTGAGTGAAGATGTTGGCCAGCTTTTTCAGGGTCTGCCAGATGGTATTAAAGCGAACCTCGTCTGCATCCAACAGCCATCTGCGCACGCTGGCATAGGTCTGGATCGGACGCACTCTGCCCACTTGGGTGAGGATGTGGGAGATCTTCTTTTGCACTTCTTCGCTGGGATCATCCAGCAATTTTCCGATAAAGATCAGCACATATTGAGGGCTTTTGGCGGCGATATTTTCCATCCCGTGCATTGAGATGGAACGCTTCATTTCGTTATCACTCTCAGCCCAGATCGACATGTGTTCCCGCATGGCATCGGGAAAGCGTTTCCACATCTCAAAACAGATGGTTTCACTCTCCCAGGGAACGGTCTCATAGGTCTTTTCCAGGGTTTTGATGATGTGCTCGGGGCTGTCCTGATATT
>CAZWUD010000189.1:0-3071 GCA_964637055.1 uncultured Candidatus Cloacimonadota bacterium | reverse complement strand
ATCCTGACCAAAGAAGAAGGCGGACGTCACAAACCGTTCCAAACCGGTTACCGTCCTCAATTCTACTTCCGTACCACCGACGTTACCGGTTCTCTGGAACTGCCCGAAGGAGTGAAAATGGTCATGCCCGGTGACAACGTGGAAATCACTGCTGAACTCATCACCCCGATTGCTATGGAGCAGGGTCTCCGCTTCGCTATCCGCGAAGGTGGACACACTATCGGTAGCGGCGTGGTATCTGAAATTAAAGAGTAAGCCACTCTGGTAAGGAAAGATGAGAGATATAATCACCCTGGCTTGCGAAGAATGCAAGAATCGTAATTATACGACTACTCGCAACAAGCGCAAGAATCCGAGCAGAATGGAGCTGAAAAAGTATTGCCCCACCTGCCGGAAACACACTAACCACAAGCAGCGCTAAACATCGCTGTCGAATATATGTTGCAGGACAGTAGTTCAATTGGTAGAGCACCGGTCTCCAAAACCGGGGGTTGCGGGTTCGATTCCTGCCTGTCCTGCCACATGCTTAAAAAGAGTTGCGGCTCAAGAGGCCCAATCAGGTATTTGGTGAAATAATGAAGTTTGAAACAGTAAGTCGCTTTTTCCGCGAAGTACGTTCTGAGATGAAGTCCGTGAGCTGGCCCAGCAAAGATGATCTCAAAGAAGGCACCCTGGTGGTCATAGTCATGTCCACTATCGTGGCGATCTTTTTGTCTTTGATAGATTTTGGCTTTTCACGCATCTTAGAAATTCTCTTTTAAGGAGAGTCCCTGTGGCTATGAAATGGTATGTGCTACATACCTACTCGAGTTTTGAGAACAAGGTAAAGATCGCGATTGAGAAGGGTCTGGAAGGAACAGATCTAGAGAAGCTCGTGGGCCAGATATTGGTTCCCGTGCGTAAGACTTTCATCATTCGTGATGGAAAGAAGATAGAGCGTGAACGCAAGGTCTTTACCAGCTATGTGATTCTGGAGGCAGATCTGACTCCGGAGCTCAAGACCTACATTCTCAGCCTGGCTGGAGTGACCAGTTTTTTGGGCATGAGCAAAGAGCGCAAGGATCCCATCCCCTTGCCTCAGGATGAGGTAGACAGACTGTTGGGCATAGCGGATCCGGATCGGGATTTCAAGAAGTTTTCTTATATGCCGGGTGATTTGGTCAAAGTTATAGCTGGCCCCTTCACCGATTTTGAGGGCATCGTTCAAAAGTCTACTGATGACGGGAATAAACTGGTGATAGATGTCACTGTATTTGGACGTCGCACCCCCGTGGAACTTAGCGGAAATCAGGTCGAACTGATCAAGAAATAGATTATACAATATAAAAGGATAAAGAATCATGGCGAAACCAAAAGACGTCGTATCAATCTTAAAGTTGCAATTGCCTGCCGGCAAGGCAACTCCGGCACCACCTGTCGGCCCTGCATTGGGTCAGGTCGGTGTGAACATACCAGAATTTTGCCGTCAATTTAATGAAAAGACCCAGGATCAGCCCGGAATGGTATTTCCGGTGGTGATCTATGTGGCTAAAAATAAATCTTTCAGATTTGAGATCAAGACTCCTCCTGCCAGCGTTCTGATAAAAAAGGAAGCCGGCCTGGCCAAGGGTTCATCTGTTCCGAATAAGGACAAAGTCGGAAAGCTGAATCAAGCCCAATTGAGGAAGATCGCAGAGCTCAAAATCCAGGATATGAATTGCCATTCCCTTGAATCCGCTATGAGTATGATCGCAGGTACTGCACGGAGCATGGGCGTCACCATCGACGCCTAAAGTGACCCGATGCAGGAGATAGTATTCATAAAGGAGAGTCAATGAAACATAGTAAAAGGTACAAAGTCGCCTATGCGATGTTTGATCGCCAAAAGAGATTTGATCTCGACGAAAGCATCAAGCTTTTGAAGAGCCTGCCGGCTCCGAAATTTGATGAAACGGTCGAAGTTCACTTCAATCTTGGCGTCGATCCTCGTAAAGCCGATCAGCAGATCAGAAACTCGCTGGTCCTGCCTCATGGAACAGGCAAGACAGTGCGCGTTCTCGTCTTTGCTGAAGGCGACAAAGCAGAAGAAGCCAGAAATGCTGGAGCCGATTACGTTGGCGTGGATGAATTCGTCGAAAAAATCACCGGTGGGTGGTTTGATTTTGACGTGGTGATTGCCACTCCAAACCTTATGGGACGTATCGGTAAATTAGGTCGTGTCCTCGGTCCGCGCGGACTGATGCCAAATCCCAAAGTGGGAACTGTAACCATGGATGTTGCCAAAGCCGTGGAGGAATCTAAAGGCGGAAAAGTCACCTATCGGATCGACAAGTTTTCGAACCTTCATATTCCTGCCGGGAAAATCAGCTTTGATGAAAATCAACTGAAAGACAATATCAAAGCAATATTGGTTGCGATTCTCAAAGAACGCCCCGCAGCCCTGAAAGGCGTCTTTATCAAGAGCATCACTCTGTGCACCACAATGGGGCCCGGAATCAAATTGCAGGTCGCAAGCGCAACCTTGGCAGCGAAAAGCTAAGAGGAGGCACAATAATGGTTCAACAATATAAAAAAGACACAGTCAAGAACCTGGTCGAAAGACTACGTGGCGCAAAGGCGATCGTACTGGTGGATTACAAGGGAATAAACATCGAACAGGTAAATGAACTGCGCAAACGCTTCCGCACAGATAGTGTGGATTACTTCGTGCAAAAAAACACCCTGCTCAAAATTGCATTGAACGAACTCGGTATTAACGAACTGGACGAACATCTGAATGGCCCCACTGCGGTGGCTGTATGCCTTGATGATGAAGTGTCCCCGGCTCGTGTACTTGCCCAGTTCAAAACTCAAATAATGGAAGGTGCCGATTTCCCAAGCTTTAAAGTCGGATACGTGGCAGGACACGTATATGGTCAGGCAGAACTCAAGGCCTTGGCCGCACTTCCCACCCGCGACGAACTATTGGCTAAAGTCCTGGGCAGTATCTCTGCCCCGCTTACCGGGTTCATGGCGGTCAACCAGGGTATTATCCGCAAATTTATCTATGCGGTCGATGCCATAAAAGACAAACAAGCTGATGCCAGCTAAAC
>CAZWUD010000188.1:0-3075 GCA_964637055.1 uncultured Candidatus Cloacimonadota bacterium | reverse complement strand
AAGAGATTAGGGGCATTTTAAGGGCTATAAACGGTAATTTTGGGCAAAAATGATGGAAATTGGCTAAAATCCCGCAAAAATCGCTTTGGGGACGTTTTCGCTGATTCGGTGAATAGAATGTTCAACGGTCTTATTTAGTTTATCTCTGGATCAAGCCACGATCATCGTCTGAGCAGGGCATGATCATACGATGATCCCTACTTGACCCTAGCTCAATTTGACAGGACTGATGCGGGCAGATAACCTCCGCAAATGATCCTTACACAAAGAAAAGGGCAGGCCCATCTGGACCTGCCCGATATGTTTTATCTCGGAGATTCTATCAGTTTGCCATCATGGCAGCGATGTCATCATCCGCATTGGTGGTTTGTTTCAGGCCAAAGGTATCGATGATCACCTTGGCTACATTCGGAGAAAGGAATCCCGGCAGGGTCGGTCCGATCTGCATGTTTTTGAAGCCCAGATAGAGGAGGGCGAGCAATACTGCCACTGCCTTCTGCTCATACCAGCCCAGGTCAAAGGAGATGGGCAGATCGTTAATGTCATCCAATTCAAAGACTTCTTTGAGCTTGAGTGCGATCACGGCCAGGGAATAGGAGTCGTTGCACTGTCCGGCATCAAGGATGCGGGGAATGCCGCCGATATCGCCAAGATCCATCTTGATATAGCGATATTTGGCACAGCCTGCGGTGAGGATGATGGTATCCTTCGGCAGCTTTTCGGCCACTTCTGTGAAATACTTGCGGCTGGGCATGCGGCCATCACAACCTGCCATCACCACAAAGCGTTTGATAGCGCCGGATTTTACGGCATCCACCACTTTGTCAGCCAAAGAGAGCACTGTGGCATGGGCAAATCCGCCCACGATCTTGCCGGTTTCTATCTCTTTGGGGGGCTTGCATTTCAGAGCAACTTCGATGACGGGGCCAAAGTCCTTGGGCTTGCCGTCTTTGCGGTCAGCAATGTGCACAGATCCGGGATATCCGGCCATACCGGTGGTAAACATTCGATCCAGATAGGTATTATGTTTACGCAGAGGCACGATGCAATTTGTGGTCATCAAAATGGCACCGTTGAAGTTTTCAAAATCTTCCAATTGATGCCACCATGAGGAACCATAGTTGCCATGGAAGTGATCAAATTTCTTGAAGGCAGGGTAGTAATTTGCGGGCAGCATCTCGCTGTGGGTATAGATGTCGATGCCTTTTCCCTGGGTTTGGATCAAGAGTTCCTCAAAGTCTTTGAGGTCGTGTCCTGAGACCAGGATACCGGGCTTGTCGCCCACGCCGAGGTCCACCTCAGTGGGCTCCGGATTGCCATATGTGGTGGTGTTTGCTTCATCGAGTTTGGCCATGACTTTCACGGCATACTCGCCGGTTTTGATCACCAAGGCCACGAGCTCGTCGGCAGTCAGGCTGTCGTCGATGGTGGCTGCGAGGCCTTCCATGATGAATTTGTTGACGTCGTCATCCTGAAAACCCAGCATAGCTGCGTGGTCGCCATAAGCACCGATGCCTTTGAGGCCGTAGGTGATAGTCTCACGCAGGGAGCGGATGTCTTCATTCTCTGTGCGCAGTACGCCCACTTTTTTGCCAAATTCTGCATATTCATCTTTTTTGATATCAAAAGACACAGCCTCGGGGCATTTCTCGCATTTATCATCGAGAATAGCGCAGAGCTCAGCTTTGCGTTTGTCACGCAGGGACAGGGCTCTGTCTATGAGTCCTGTGAACACTGCTTCGTCCCAATTGGCATTGGTGATGGTGGCAAAGAGTCCCTGCATCACAAAGATGGAATCTTCGGGATAGTATTTACCATTTTGAATCAGTTTGTGAGATGCGTAGCCAAGGCCACGCAAGCTATAAATCAGCAGATCCATGAGGTGAGCCAGGCTTTCCGGCTTTCCGCATACGCCGCGTACGGTGCAACCCATGTTGCGGGCAGTTTCCTGACATTGATAACAAAACATACTCATTGTTTGTCTCCTTTTGTTCTTATGGTTTTGGCATTTTGACTACGAGGATGCGCATGAGAGACGAACCCTCATTGCTTACTGCATGTGGAATATCTTTGGGGCTGTCGATGATTGTGCCGGCGGGGAAGCTCTGAGTCTCGTCACCGATGCTGAGGGTGGCCTCGCCTTCGATCACGAAGAATGCTACATTGACCGGGGTTTTGTGTGCTTTGAGCTTGGCTTTGGGCTCAAACTCAATGTGGACGATCTCGCCTTCCGGCTGACTGTATATTTTTCTGCCAATCATGCCGTTGGTATTGAGTACCGGGGTGACATCCTGATAATATCTGCTTTCCATTATTGTCTCCTTTTTTGAGTCTTTCTATTGATGATCCGCCGTACCTTACTGCAGCATCCAAAGATGCAAGGCCGGCAACCATTAAATCTATCTTCGTCAATCCTGACGGTCTGACGCTTCATTTTCTTAGCTCTATTAGTGCTACTATCGTGTTTAGCTGTGCTTTTCCCTCTTCAATCAGGTCAAAAGCGTGGTGACTGAAATTCCACTGAGTCACCAACAAGCGCATCGAACCCACGATGATGCGAAAGATGTGCATGGGGTTCAGTTCAGCCCGAATCTGCCCGTCTCTCTGACCTTGCATCACATAGCCGATCACCTCATCTCGATGGATGCTCATGATGCTCATCATCTCTGCTTCAAAACTGTGGTCGTTTTTAAAAAGCTCTTCGGAAAACATGACCATGGCCAGATCCGGTTCCCGGGTAAAGAGCTCGTAGCGATTCATAGCGAAACGCCTAATGCGCTGGATGGGAGGGATATCCTGGCTTTTGATCTGCTCTATCACCTGGCAGGATACATACTGAAAATAGCAGAGTATCATGCTGATCAGTTCTTTTTTGCTGCTGAAGTGTTTGTACAGTGTTGCCTCACTCACCCCGAGGCTTTTAGCCAGATTTTTGGTAGTCAGCTTTTCATAGCCTTGCCTTGCTATCACTCCGATAGCGGCTCGCACGATCTGCATTTGCCTCTCGGTAATATCCATAGTTTGATTCCTTTCTCCTTTAGAGTAAGTAAGTATTCACTAACCAAGCTAAGCGAG
>CAZWUD010000187.1:0-3103 GCA_964637055.1 uncultured Candidatus Cloacimonadota bacterium | reverse complement strand
GACTCCTTGAACCCCATTCAAGTGCGCTACCCGGGCTGCGCCACATCCCGACCGGGTGATAACCATAGATTTTATTCCTGCTATTTTGGCAAGGAAAAAATGCAGCCCTGCCGGGGGCTTAGACCAAAAACCATCCCACCCTTCTGAGTTTTACCATATATCTCTCAAGGCAGGATCACCACCTTCTGACGGCTGGTGCCGGTGACGTTCTTCAAGCTCAGAAAGTAGATGCCTGCGGGTAGTTTGCCGGGCTGGAGCTGATGGCTTTGCTCGCCCCTGGCAGATGGGATTTCTACTTTATAGACTTTTTGTCCCCGCAGATTGTAGAGACTGAGGCTACAGGGGCCAGCTTGCTTGTTTTGCCAGGTGACAAGGCTCTGTCCGTTAAAGGGATTGGGCGCCACCTTCAGTTTCATGGCTGCGGCTACCAAATCCTGATTTGACACCACCGTAATTTCCACAGTATCCGTGGGGTCAGATAGTTCGCCATCTTCATAGACAGCCCGCATCCAGATACTATAATTTCCCAGTGGCAGATCTGTAAAGGTACAATCGGTTTCTGTCGGGGGCAATTCCACCATCTGATCATTCAGATGCAGGTGATATCCCAGAGCCTGGGTGTATTGAGGATGATCCCAAGTGACCTGAATGCTGCTGGGGGGAATAAATTCTGCAGTCAGATTCTGCGGAGCCCCGTTGAAATCTCCCACATTGCCATTGTAATAATACTTCATGGCATAGATATCGGCATCGCCGGCATCATCCTCCCAAGTGTTTATCACCCAGCCCCCGGGATGGGAGGCAAAATCATGATGCAGTTTTTGGGAAGGAGTGGAAGCTAATGGATCCTGCATCCAGTTATTGTAAAATCCAAGGTCCGCATTGCGGGCGGCGAAGAGATTTTGTGCCATGGGATCTATAGAGTCTGTTTTTTCGTAAAAGTAATAAAAGATCCCGCCATAGTTCCAGGCAAAGTGTGGAATACGATCAAAGCTGGATAGAGATTCCAATTCCTGCCCCGTCGAGCCCATCAGTCTATTGCCCGCGTAATCAAAGATTTGCATTACGACACCCACGAGGTTTTGATCCACATCGGTCACCCGCATGACCACCCTGGCTTCCTCGGTAACGGAATCGCAGGCCACCTGGGGGTAAAACTGGTGGATAGAGCCATCAGAGCTCACATAAGCCCCATTTGCGGGGGTAGTGACCTCCCCGGTGGCGCTGATGTGGGCAAAGAAAGCCTGATTGATGCTATCCATATCACGGTCATCATGCCAGGTGAGAGCAGCTCCGCCTTCTCCATCGGGGGCAAAACCGATGATCTGAGTCCAGGCTGTAATGCCGCCCGCTGTAGAAATATCCTGATCCCACAGGATAGTGCCGCTGGGATTGATCCTGGCCACCTTGATATGGCGGATGGGAGCCCAATAAGGACCTGAATCCACATAGTATTTCATCAAAAGGCAATTATCATCCGTTTCCAAAAGCTGAGGCCAGGAACACGAAGCCTCGTCAGCACTGATGATCAGCGGACTAGCCCACTGGGTCTGCCCCATCTCACTGATTTTTTGCAGCATAATCTGGTTCAAGCTGCCTGTATGTGCCCAGGCCACATAGGTGCTATTATCCTGTGTGTTTAGCACTACAGGTGTGTAATCGGGATCATCAGCGGGGGAATTTGTGGAAAGACCAAGGCCGGTATCACCCCAGAGCTGTTGCCCCGATGCTGAAACCTTGTAAATATATACGCTATTGATTCCGCTGCGGATATCCTGAAAAGTCAGGAGGGCATTGCCTGACTGATCTGCAGTAAGATCATAATCCGTAAGCCAGGTTTGAGATACAGAGCCTGCCAGTTCCACAGTCGATGGATCCCAAAGAAATTCTCCATCAGTATTCAAGAGGGTCAGCATCACCCTGTAGCCCTCGTTTGTATTTTCAAAATAGCTGATATAAGTATTGCCATCGGCCCCCACTGCCACCTTGGGCAAGGCCTGGGACCCGGTACCCCCGGCTATCAAAGTGGGGCTGGAAGGATCATTACTCCACCCGGCCGATAGCCCGGATAAAAGCAATAACAAAGAAATTATCAAGAATACATGTTTCATTTCACACCTCTATTCTTTTTTGTAGCATTCGCGTAAGTGTATGAATCTTATCAGAGCTGTCAAGCTAAATATGCAAAATTTCAGGGTGCAAAAACCAATAAATATACTCTTTTACACTCATTCCCCAAAAAGACTGATATCGCGGGGATACCAGCCCCTTGAGTCATCCCCACTTTTTTGGGGTAAAAAGTCAGCCCACCGCTCTGTTTTAGATCAGATCCGTATATTTTTCACAACCCGGCACGGCTTCCAGGAGGCCGGCCTCGATCGCGGAGCTCACCGATCGGCAGGGCAAAGCCTGGCTCTCGATCTGCTCCCTGGTGATCTGGGTGAGATCCACTTGCTCCGGATATTCAGCCTGCATCTTCCACATCATCTTTACAAAGAGGCTCCACCAGGAAGGCACCCTCACCCGTGAATCCTGATCCCTTAGTTCGGCCAGGTAACTCTTGAAATTCCGCTTGTATGCCTCCGAAACCTTGAGCGCGGAAAGTCGTTGCGATACATTTTTGTATTCAATGTTTTTTGCCTGAATCGGCATATTGGGCTGTTTGCGCACGAGCCAACGCTCCAGCTTGGGATGGTAATAATATACAGCTCCATCCAGTTTCCCACTAAATCCTGCCAGACCGGCCTTAAACTTTGCCTTCATTCATATCCTCCTTGTTTGCTATGTTTTCTGATTCCATTGATTTCAAAACCATGTTTCCTGCCCCTGCATTGCCGTCAATCTAATTCTCATCTATCCTTCATCAAGCATTCAATAGTGAACGCTTGATGAACGTTTAATGTCCGGTAGCTGAATGCTTACTAATGGGGACGGGATAAGAAATTGAGAGTGGAAGATTGAGGATTGATATTTGAGTTTCTGCGCGATGGGCTGCAGTTTTTGGGTCCAGAGTTGAAAGAACAACACATCCACACATTCTGTACTAAAGAAACTTTGCAAGTAAAACTTCATCAATTACTGATAAAATTTAAGGATGAGTTCT
>CAZWUD010000186.1:0-3105 GCA_964637055.1 uncultured Candidatus Cloacimonadota bacterium | reverse complement strand
GGGATCGGTATCACGGACCTAAGGGGGAGATACACCATCGTCAATCCTGCTTGGTGTGGTTATCTGGGATTCAGTGCCGACGAGGCTATGAAGCTGAGTCTGAGCGACATTACCCCTCCGGATGATCGTAACACAAGCGAGCAGAATTTTGCCCGCCTGATCCATCGGGAGATTCCCTCAATACGCATCACCAGACGCTATCTCAGAAAAGACGGGGGCATCATTTGGGCAGACCTCCACGTCAGCGTGATCACCGATGCCAAAGATGAGGTCTGTGGTATGCTGGGCGTTTTTGTGAGTATTGATCCTCAGATCCAGCTTGAAACCGAACTGCGTGAAATGAATGCCAAACTGGAAGCTTCCAATCAGGAACTGCAAGCGGCCATGGTAGAATTGAAGCAATTGGCAAGATTTGATCCCCTGACTCAGCTCTATAACAGGAGGGTGCTGGAAGAGCACATGGAGCTGGAGGTCGAGCGTAGCATCCGTAGCAAAAGAGGTTTGGGAGTAGCAATCGGCGATATTGATGACTTCAAACAAGTTAATGATAATTATGGGCATGATTGCGGAGACCTCGTGCTCAAGGAGATGGCAGTTGTTTTCCGCGAGAAAATACGTACCACAGATATTGTGGGACGCTGGGGTGGAGAGGAATTTCTCTTTGTCTTCCCGGAGACAACCCGCAAAGGCGCAATGATAGTGCTCGAACGTATCCGCAAGGCGGTCTCGGAATTGAAGCTAAAATGCGGGGATAATACCATCGAATTGACCCTGAGTCTGGGGCTTTCCTATCAAGAAAAGAAGCCTCAGCGGGAAAACATCGTCGAGGAAGCGGACAAAGCCCTGTATAAAGCCAAAAGAGACGGTAAAAACAGAGTTTACTGCTTCCAGGACCTGAAATAGGAGGACTCCACAAGCCGGTTTCCTGCGGGTAAACAGAGCAGCTTCAGGCAGTTGCCATTTACAAGCTCGGCTAAAAAGAGCGCTGCATCTGCAGGTTTCGGATTTTTCCTCCGCTTTTTCACTTGACACAATTTTACCGGATCTCATCATGCTTTTATGAAGAACCTTACGCTCATGATCCTGGCGCTCGTCGCGCTATGCTCCTGCAATATATTTGGATTGCGGGATTCGCAGCCTCCCACGGAGGAGGCTCAATGGCACGATTTTGCCAGCCAATGGGAAATGGTTTTGGAAAACCTACAATGGGCGTATACAGACTCTCGTAATGCAATTAATTATACCAGACTGTTTTACGATGGTTTCCGATTTCATTTTGCCCCGCAGGACATCACGGATTATAGCACGGATAGCCAGTGGGATAGGTCGCAGGAGCAGGATATGCTCTTGAATCTGCATTCCCGATATCAAAAAATAACTGTGGAGTTTGGCCTCCTGGATACCGAGGATGAGATTTCATCCAATGAAGCGAAGATCTATCGGTCTTACCTGATAACTGCGGTGTTGCATGGTTCGACAGAAGTGGATCTGGAGGTGGGCGGCAATCTGGAACTGCATCTGCGCAAAGAATATGGCAGTTGGTATATCCATCAGTGGTATGACTACCGTTCCACATCTGATCATAGCTGGGGGAGGCTCAAGCATGAAAATAGCTAAGTTTCTGCCCCTGGCCCTGATGCTGGTGATTTTCGGCTGTTCAAATCCGTTTAGACCGAATCTGGTGGACTCATCCACTCAAGTGATCCTAAATCGAAGTCCGGAAGAGCTCCTGCGCAATCTGGAGAAATCTTACCGGGAAAAGAGTATCAATATCTTCCGTTCACTATTGCATGAGGATTACCGTTTTGAGCTGCTTTCCAGCGAATACACGCAGATCGGCATCGATATGGACGGAGATGGGATTCGCGACACCTGGTGGGATTATGAGCAGGAGATCGAGCTGACCCGCAATATGTTTGAACGAGGCTCCAGCGATGGCAGTCTTCCGGTGGCGGATGAGATCGAGCTGCGTTTGCAGATCCCGCCTCAGGAAAACTGGTATATTGATAACGCCGTGGGCTATGAAGATTGGATTGTGATTCCATGTTATTTTGACCTCATCCTCTTCTATAAGCAGGCAAATAGCAGTTATGTGGCAAACGGGATAGCCCGCTTTTATCTGGCAGAAGAAAAAGGCTCCTGGAAGATCATCATCTGGAGGGATGAATCAAATCTATGACAGGCCGCATCATGGCGATTGACTATGGAAGCAAACGGATCGGGATTGCCATGAGCGATTCCCTGTGCATCTTTGCCAAAGCTCACTCAGTTTTACAAAACAGCTCTTTTGAGGACATTTTGTCCCGGATTCGTGATCTGATCAGTGAAAATAAAGTAAGCAAAGTCCTGGTCGGTATGCCCTATGCCATTGATGGCAGCTTTACGCCAAAGACCACCGAAACCGATGAATTCAGAAAGAAACTCCAGGAAAGTCTGGCCGTACCCGTAATTGCTTTTGACGAGCGCTACAGCTCTGCTGAGGCTGAAGCTGAGCTCAAGAAAATGGGCAAGACCTGGCAGGAAGCGCGCCTGGTGGTCGATGCGATGGCAGCAGCAATGATCCTGAAATCATATCTGGATAGCCAGGACAGATGAACAGAGCCAGATACCTGCTGATCATTGTAATTGCCCTGGTATTGGTATTTTTGGGCTTCACCGCCCATGAAGTATTTGTCATGAGGGATTCCAAAGAGCGCATCGTGCGCATCAATCCCGGAGACAGCGCCGGCACCATCGGAGTCAAGCTCCAGGAAGCGGGCATCATCAAGCGGGCAGTCAGGTTCCGCTTTCTCGCCAAAGTCCGCAGAGCAGATCGGCATCTGAAACCCGGCACCTATATCTTTGGCGGGCACACCAGCCTTTGGGACGCCGTATCCCGTCTGCAGGAAGGAGTGGCTGAGACGATCCGTATCACCTTCCCGGAGGGGCTGTCCATGCACAGCACTTTGAGGCGCATCGAAGCCAGTGGCCTGGCTGATTATTCCACCCTCCACCTTGCTGCCACAGATACTGCTTTGGTGCGCAGATTCACCGGTCTCCCGCTGGATAGCCTGGAAGGCTTTTTGTATCCGGAGACCTATCTCTTTTCAGTGCATTGCAGTGCGG
>CAZWUD010000185.1:0-3119 GCA_964637055.1 uncultured Candidatus Cloacimonadota bacterium | reverse complement strand
TCAAAGATATCATAGACCATATCAAACGCAAATATCCAGAATATAAACTGGCTTTACTCACAAATGGGCTGCTGCTGAATGACGATGAAGTGCTTCAGGAGATTTTGCCCTGTGATCTGATCCTGCCCTCACTGGATGCGGCGAGTCAGGAGCTCTTTGAAAAGGTCAATCGTCCCAAGCCGGGGCTGCTGGTAAAAGACCACATAGCTGGCCTGATCAAGCTCCGCAAAGCTTATGCCGGGCAGATCCAGCTGGAGGTCTTTATAGTTCCTGGCTTCACCGACACCCCGCAGGAGCTCAGCCTTTTGCGGACGGCGATCAAGGAGATCTCTCCCGATTTGGTACAGATCAATTCGCTGGACCGTCCTGGAGCGGAAGATTGGGTAGAAGCCGCCAGCACCCAGGATCTGAAAGACGTCAAAACCTTTTTTGCGCAGGAACTGACGATGCCGATCGAGATCATCGCCAGGATCAAATACCAGCCCGGCACGAAGGTGTTGGATGAGGAGATCGTTCACCTCATCAGGGGAACCATCAGTCGCCGCCCTTCCACTGCGGAAGATCTGGCTATCATGCTGGATATTCACATCAACGAAATCTCCAAAGTCTTGCGGGAACTGAATACCGAAGGAAAACTAAATGCCGAGCGTCAAGCCCGGGGAGTCTTTTATACATGGATCAAATGAACCACAATGCCGCCATCATCACTGCCGCAGGATCCGGATTGCGCATGGGGGGAGAGATCAAAAAGCAATTCCGTCTGCTCGACGGGATTCCTATCCTGATCCGCACTTTGGGCCCCTTCTTTGCCTCGCCCCTGATATCAAGCATCATCGTCACGGCTCCTGAGGAAGATATGTCATACTGCAAGCAGCTGATCAATCAATTCTTTGAGCATCCGCCAAAGCCGTTTCTGGTGATAGCAGGCGGACTGGAGAGGCAGGATAGCGTCTTTGGCGCACTGCAGGAATGTCCGCCCTATACGGAGCTTGTCTTCATCCACGATGCCGTCCGTCCCTTTATCAGCCTGGATTTGATCCAGGAACTGCATGATCTGGCCGTCCGGGAAAAAGCGGTGGTTCCTGCTGCCAGGCTCAAGAATACCATCAAGCAAATCACTGGTGACTATCTGGATCAGACCCTGGTCCGGGATCGGCTGGTGCAGGTCTTCACGCCGCAGGTCTTCACATATAAACTTCTCAAAGAAAGCTATAGCAAAGCCTATCAAGATGGCTACATCAGCACAGACGATGCCGCCCTGGTAGAGCACTATGGCGCCAAAGTTCGCTACCATCTGACCAATGATCTCAATATCAAAATCACGGATGAGTGGGATTTCACTCTGGCAAAACTAATTATCGATAACGATATCATCATATAAGGATAAATATCAATGCTGAAAAGAGTCTGTAAGAAACTTAGTAATCTGACCATCACCATTCCTATTCCGGTGCCCGGCCTGGGTTGCGGAGTTCTCGGTATGGCCTTGCCCAAGGTCTCTGTACACTTGGGAGAATACGCTTCGCACCTCTTGAGAGCGCTGGAATATCGCGGCTATGACAGCACAGGAGCGGCTTTTTTGGATGAGGAGCAAAACATCACTTTGCTCAAGGATGTGGGTGCGCCTTCTACCCTGGTGAAAACCCTGGGGATCGAGAAACAAAGCGGCAAGATCTTTTGCGGACAGGTGCGCTGGGCGACCTTCGGATCTGTGGATAAAGACAATGCCCAGCCCCATGAAGTGAATTGCAAAAGGCATATATTCGGAGCCCACAACGGCAATATCACAAATACCCGCGAGCTCAAAGCCTTCCTCAGCCAGGAAGGACACACGATAGCCTCAGATAACGACGGAGAGATGCTGGTGCACAGCGTGGAGCATTACTTTGACATCGAGCTGGACATGATCAAGCAAGAGGCCGATGCCCAAACCCGCAAGGCCTGCATGCGCCGCGCTATCATCAGAGCCTCCGAGCAGATCGTGGGCTCCTATGCGGCGGTGATCGTGGATCCCAAGACTCAGACCTCCTGGGCCATCAAAGCTGGGTCCAGCCTCTATTTTGGCATCGGTGAGATAGAGGATATGCCCTTTGCCCTGGCCTCAAGTGATCTCACGGCTGTCTTGCGCTTTACCAAGCTCCTTGTGCCCCTTAGAGAAGGGGAATTTGTGGAGTATGACTCGGACTATTTCCAGATTTATGCTCAGAAGAGCTTGAAATTCAAACATCTGGAACAAAATGATGAAATCTATTCTGCCGGAGATAAGATAGATAAAAAGGCCAGCTATTCCAGGCTGAGAGCTGAGGACGTGGAGCTGCTACCGGACTTTGAATACTTTATGGAACAGGAGATCTACGCCCAAAGCGAATCTACCGGCAAGCTGATCAAGCTCTTTCAGGGAGGCTCAAATTCCGGCAGATATATGCTGGCAGAGATCAAAGCGGCGGGTCTGCAGGACTTTCTCAATAATGCCATGCTGGAGATAGCCGGGACTCAGTTGCTGGAGGATAAGCAGAAAAGATATGACGCCCTGTGCAAATCTCCCGAGATCAAAAAGCTGACCGGGCGGGTTCACAAAAACTACCCCATCATCTTTGATGTGGCGGTTAAAGAGGACTTTGATAAAAAGTACTTCTTCTCCAACGATAAAAACCTCTTAATCGAACTGATGGGCAAGGATTTTGACCGGCATCGCCTCTTTGTGTCCAAAGCCCTGGATAGTTTGTCAGAAGCGATTGACGTCAAAGACTTTGAGTGCAACGTGCAAGCCTTTCTAAAGCAGATCAATAACACCATAGAGAACAACCGCAATGCCTATTCCATAGCCTGCGGAACATCCTTCAATGCCACCAAGGTGGCCGCTCTTTTCTTCAACGAAATCGCTCAGGTAGAGGTGATCCCCATCCTCCCCGGCGAATTCCGCGGAGAGTTCTCAAACTGCATCAAAAATAATGACCTCATCATCGGCGTCTCCCAAAGTGGTGAGACCAAAGACCTCATCGATATATTCAATGACATTGATTCCAAAGACCTTGACGTGAACAAGGTCGTCCTAGTAAACAATATGAACAGCACTCTGGGACAGGAAAAGAGTGACGTGGCCATCCCCATTTTATGCG